>CANRHJ010000022.1 GCA_947630355.1 Candidatus Gastranaerophilales bacterium
GGATTTTTTCGGGATTGAGTATGGGTTTATTCATGTTTACTTTTATTTTGCCGTCATCAGTCAGTTTCGGAATAATAATTCCTGCTTTTGTTTCAACGGAAAATTCTTTCTTTTTTATAATTCCTTTTTCCCAAACATATTTAGCGAAGCATCTCATGCCGTTTCCGCACATTTGTGCGACAGTTCCGTCGGAGTTATGGAAAATCCAGCCTATATCAGCAATCTCCGATTGTGGATTGATAATTATTAATCCGTCCGCGCCGATTGAAAAATGACGGTCACATAATTTTTTTGCCAAATCAGATGCATTTTCCCCTGATTTTATATATTCTTCATAATCTAATATTATAAAGTCATTTCCCAGACCGTTCATTTTCGTAAAATTTATATTAGTCATTATTTTTTCTCCGGCTTTTTTTTCTCTTTGATTTTTTATTCTTTTGAGGCTGAATTTCTTCCGAACTCTTAATTTTTGTATCGGGTCTGTCATAAGAATTGTTATAAATTCTGGTTTTCAAGGCATCAATGTATTCATCACTAAGATGTGCATAATCAAACAATATGGCACCTTTATAATGAAATTCTCTTGTTTTATGGATTTGTATTAATAAATCATCAAAAGTACCACCCATAAAGGTTACAAATAAACCCGGGAAAATTTTTGTATAAACTCCGGTATTTCTTTTTACATCGTTTAATAAAACGTTTGCCGTACTCTTATCTCCGGTAAGTATCAAGGGAGTAAGCCCGTCAACATAATTATTTATTGACCATTCCCGCCAATTTTGCATTTTTGTTGACAAAGATTTCCTTAAATCAGGGAAAATAACTGCCGTTAGCATTATATCATTAGGTTTTGTAAGTTTTTGAACGCTTTGGACAAAGCTCGATATTTTATTTTGTCTGTATAATGACCATAATTCCCAATCGCCGGTTCCGTATTGAATTTCAACCGGATCAATTCCGTAGAGTCCTTTAAATTCGTTTCTGGCTGTTTGAGTGTATCCCCAATTTGTATTTGCATAATTGGAGTATGAAGGATCTACACTTTGCGGATATCTTATATAATCTAAATTTATTCCGTCCGGTTTATATTTTTCTATTATTTCTTTTAAAATACCGAGTAAATATGTTTGCACTTGAATATTAGCAGGGTCTAAGAAGTAACCGTTATGTTCCGATAAAGATATACTCGGATTTTGCAAATCATAATCAACCAATTTTTTGTTTGTCCACAACGGATATACCGTCAATACATGATTGGGATTATTTGAAGGTATCTCATTCCCTACGTAAAATGTCTCAAACCATATATGGATTTTCATTTTACGTTTATGTGCTTCTTTAATCCATATTTCAAGAGGATCAAACCCGACAAATTCTTCTTTCTGAGAAGTAACTCCGCAATCACTCAGGTATTTACTGGGATAAATCGTTTTTCCGTGAAAGTATGTTTCAAGGAAAATATCAGTTATACCCGCATTATGTATTTTTTCTACGGTTTTTTCTATTTCATCGGGAGCATATTCTGTCGGACGCACCCATATTCCTTTCAATTCTCCGCTTATGTATGGTATCGTATTTTTTATTGCAGAGTTTAAAGAATTCATGGCATCTGTTATATATGTTTGAGTTTTTTCGGGTTTCTTTTCGGCTTTTTTTATACAAACTTCGGATTCTTCAATATATTCGTGCGCTTTTTTATCATTGTATGTTACATCAATTTGTTTGTAGTAATTTATAAGATTATTTACTTCGTTTAATTTGGCTTTGGCGGCAAACATAAGGCTTTCAGGAGTTAAATATACTCTTATTAATCCCGTAGAGTAATCTATATAAACTTTTGAACCGGGTTGAATATTGGATGTAATCCATTTTTTTGCTTGTCCGTGTCCCGAAATAACGAAACCGTTTCTGGGGATTAGAGAATCTGCACCGTTTAAACGTACGGCCATATTATTCTCAACAATTACTTCCGTACCGAATTCATTTGTTCCTGTTCTTACTCCGTAAGCCGGAGTATATACTATTAATTGATTAGGACCTCTCAAACCGGGATAATATGATGCTGTTCCTTCAGCTTTTTTAGGATCTATCGCATTATAATTTTTTTGTGCTTCACTGTATATAATTCCGTCAGGAATCACGGGGGCCGGCAGTACAGACATTATTGAGTAATTTAAAACTTTATCGTTTAACATCGGAGCTGAAATCTGCTGTGTATCAACAGATTTTACGTTCTCAACCTTCGCATTATTAATGCTTGAACTTAAGTTATCCTTTATTGATAAAGGCTCCTGTTCTTGCGCTCTTGCAGGCATAATTATCGCTGTTAATATTATTAAAATCCCAATTAATCTTCTCATAGCTTATATCATATTAAAAAACATTTATTTTGTTAATAGTTTTTTTTTACATAATTAAAAAAATATTAATTATCACTTTTTAATAACGTTTTTATATTATCATTAAATTAAGGAGATAAAATATGGAATATAAAGATTACTATAAAATATTAGGAGTGGAAAGAGATGCAACTGAAGCTAAAATCAAATCGGCATACAGAAAATTAGCAAGGCAGTACCATCCGGACGTTAATAAATCTCCCGATGCCGTGAATAAATTTAAAGATATAAATGAGGCTTATGAAGTATTATCGGATAAAGAAAAGAAATCAAGATATGACAGTTTAGGTGCAAATTGGCAGCAAGGCGCTAATTT
The DNA here is from genome assembly GCA_947630355.1 of Candidatus Gastranaerophilales bacterium. Taxonomy (GTDB): domain Bacteria; phylum Cyanobacteriota; class Vampirovibrionia; order Gastranaerophilales; family Gastranaerophilaceae; genus Avigastranaerophilus. The sequence goes on from CANRHJ010000022.1 coordinate 2,722, forward strand.
TACGCCCCCGCCCGGATTTGAAGGCTTTAATTTTAATCAGGGAGGTTTTAGTCAAGGTTTCTCTAATATGGGTGATTTCTCCGATTTTTTCAGTTCCATATTCGGAGATTTAATGGGCGGACGTTCTCAAAGTACGAGAAGGTCATCTAAATCTTCGCGTGCATTTGATTATGATGATTTATTTTCAGGTGGTAATACATCCAAATCATACAGACAACCCGAAAAAAATGTTAATCTTGATATAACACAGGATTTAAATGTCACTGCTAAAGATTTATTTATGGATAAATCGATTAATGTAAAAATGAATACAGTGGAAAAATGCACAAAATGTTCAGGTGCGGGAAGTATGTGCTCAGAATGCGGCGGAACAGGCATTGTTACAAAAACCAGAACTCTTTCCGTTAAATTGCCTAAAGGTGTTAAAGAAGGTCAAAAAATAAGACTGAAAGGTGAAGGAAAAACAGATGAGTACGGCAGAAAAGGTGATTTGTATTTTATTATAAAATTTAAGGATTCCCAGTATTCAACGGATGGTGAAAATTTGACTAAAACTATAGAAATTACGCCATCAGAAGCGGTACTCGGATGTAAGAAAGATATATCAACCCTGCACGGTATTATAAATATTAAAATTCCGCCAATGACAAGAACAGGAAAGATATTGCGTTTAAAAGAACTCGGTTTGCCGAAGAAATCAGGAGGTTTCGGTTTCCTTAACGTTAAAATTTCCGTTAATATTCCTGTATCTGTTTCGGATAAACAAAAAGAACTATATAAAAAATTATCCGAACTTGAGTAAACCTCAGGGTGTAATTATGTGAAGATATTTATTTTTTTACCGGTATGTAATTCGTTTTGTTTTATTAATTTATCATAATTATCTTCGGTAAGAACCAAACAGAAATCATAGTCAAAATCAGCTTGGACAAATCCGCATTTTTTCGTGTAAAAATCAATGGCATCACCTCTGTATGCAGGAACGGAAATAAAGGGATTATGCCTTTTTTGAGCTATTCCTGCCAAGAAAGCCAGCATTGATTCGCCTATATATTTTACATTTCTGTTTTTTTCCTTCTCGTATGAAAACTTCGGGCAGGTCTCTATAAAAAACAAAGCCTTTTGATTTAATCTTCCTTCACAGTTCGCATCCATATAGCCCAGACAATTTTTGTTTTCATCTTCCAGGATGTAAATTTCTTCGTTCGGATGCCATCCTTCCATCATGCTTATCCAAAAATATGAAGATTTTGCAGGATTATTCCATAATTCATAATTTTGTTTTGAGGGTTTTAGAAAAAAATCACAATCTTCCCTATTGGAATTATCCAGCATATACATATTACATTGATAAGGTTTTTTATCTTTTAATATATTACAATTGCCAATTAATGTTTTCTTAAATGATAAGTTTGGTTTTTGCAGGTTTATTTTCATATTGTTATTAAAACTCGTAAAAAATTTAGTTGCCTGCAAATTTATTCTGATATGATATACTTAGAATATAATTATTTTATGAGGGAAAAATGGATATAAAAATATTTCAAACCGGACCTATGTTTGTAAATACCTATGTGTTAACCGACGAGGAAACAAAAGAAGCCGCTATTATAGACTTGGGCGGTTTTGTATATATTATAAAACGTGAACTGGATAAAAGAGATTATAATATTAAGTTCATATTAAACACACATGCACATTTTGACCATATTTTAGGTGAATATGAACTTCAACAATATGATGGTAATGTGCCGATATATATCCACGAAGCGGATATGTATCATATTAATAATATAAACAACGAATTAAAATTATATAACTTGAATATTACGGTTGATAAAAAGCTGGAAAATATTAATTATTTGGATGAAAATAGCGAATTATATGTAGGGAATAATCGAATAAAAGTTTTGTATACACCCGGACACTCAAAAGGGAGTGTTTCTTATTATATTGACGGATATGTATTTACGGGTGATGCACTCTTTTCACGGAATATAGGCAGAACCGATTTATATGAAGGTAATTATGAAGAATTAATTACATCAATCAAGAATAAACTCTTAACATTACCGGAAGATACAATTGTATTTCCCGGACACGGGCCATCAACCTCAATAAAAGAAGAGAAGCAGGAAAATCCCTATTTAATTCAGCCCGATTAAATTTGCGCCCGTCCAACGCTGGTGTTGTGTATAAACCGCAATACCGCTGCTGTTTAATTCAAAACGTTTTATCATACATATTCAACGGAAGCTGAAAAATTCGGATTAATATAATCATTTAACCCTTTTATAACTTCATCAGTGAGCATGAATAAAAAGTTAGAAATGTTTTGAGAAAGAGTTGTGTTTAATTCGTTCATAAATATCCTTTGTTGTGTTCATTTTAATAATTTGGAATTTCTTAAAATCAATTATTAATTTGATTTATTAAAAAAACATACTTCCAACTATCTATGCTATATATAACGGTATTTTTTCTAAAAAACTTTAGTAATTTATAAACATATTTAATATTTGTTTACAAAAGAACTCATGCAAATGAATGAGATTTTTAAAAATTAATTTATAAGTATAAATATTATTTACATCAAAAGTATGATATTAAAAAAATGTAAATATGATAACCTAAATGTACTAATAATGAATGGAAAAAATAGAAAGGACTATTATGCAGATAGGAAAAATAAGTTTACACACAGGTAAAACAGGAAAAACAACAAGTAATTTACAAACAAAGAATTTAACAACAAATCCGTTCGGAGTCAGCTTTAAAGGAAACGTAATACAAGCTGATGTATTTGAGAGTGCAGAGAAAAAGGGTATAACACAAAATATCGGAGAAAAGAGTAAACTGTTTGCTTCTGCAGTAGTCAGCGGAATCAATAATTTTAACGAATCATTCAAATCAAGAATGAATTCCATAGTATCATTCGGTAAGAAAATAACGACTAATGTATTTGATACCTTAGAAAGAATAGGAAATACCGAAATTACAATAGATATGGAAAAGGTAAAGAATACAATATTCCCCAACAGACAATACAGTGTAAAACAATTGGCGAATAAATCGGTTGAAGATTTAAAGAGTATCTGGCAGGATTTAGAAACTGAATGTATATAATAATAAAAAGGGAGAAGATTAATGGAAAGAATAGATAAAATAAAAAATATAATACAAGCTTTAGGCGAACATAAAGACAGCCAAGCTGCAATAGAATTATTAACTGAATTCGGTACCAATTCCGCAGAAGATGAAATAAGAGAATTGACCGCTCAAGCTTTAATCAAAAAAAATACTCATGAGTCATTAAGAGTTGTATTGATATCAAAGGGTAAGGGAATAAATGATTTAAGCGCAAGAGTTGCAATGACATCCATTAATGAATTATTGTCGTTAAAAGATAAGACGGAAGCAATAAAAATATTGGATGATACAATAAAAATGCATTCGGATGAAGAAGTCAGAAATACGGCACGTTCTGTAAGAGCTTTAATGACATTTGCATCATAGTCTCAATAAAATATATAAAAGGGCCTCCTGAGGAGGTCCTTTTTTGTATGATATAATATAAAAAAAGGAGACATTAATGAATAAGTATAATATTGCGCTCTTAGCGGGTGACGGTACGGGAAAAGAAGTAACTGACGAGGCAGTAAAAGTATTAAAGGCAATCGGAAATAAGTATTCAACGGAATTTGATTTTCAGGAAGAGTTAATAGGCGGATGTGCTTATGATGAATATAAAACACCTTTGCCGGAAAAAACAATTAGGACCGCAAAACAAGCAGATGCGGTTTTATTGGGAGCTGTCGGTGATTGGAAATATGATAAACTGCCGCCAGAGGTAAGACCCGAGCGTGCTTTATTGGGTATAAGAAAAGAACTTAATTTATTTGCAAATTTAAGACCCGCCATCGTTTACCCCGAATTAACTTCAATTTCTCCCTTGAAAGAAGCAATAGTGTCCGATACAGATGTTATGATAGTGAGAGAACTTACGGGTGATGTTTATTTCGGTACGCCAAAAGGTATTGAGATAAGAAACAATGAAAAATATGCATATAATAATATGTGCTATTACGAGAGTGAGATAAGAAGAATTGCGCAAACAGCATTTAATGTTGCAAGGCAAAGAAATAAAAAAGTGTGTTCCGTTGATAAAGCAAATGTTCTTGATGTATCAAGATTATGGAGAGAAATAGTTACGGAAGTTTCGCAAGAATACAAAGATGTTGAACTTACATATATGTATGTTGACAATGCGGCTATGCAGTTAATAAGAAATCCGAAACAATTTGATGTTATTTTAACGGGCAATATATTCGGTGATATTCTATCGGATGAGGCTTCAATGTTAACGGGTTCACTGGGGTTATTACCGAGCGCATCATTATCTGACGGCAATCTTGCGCTCTATGAGCCTATTCATGGCAGTGCACCCGATTTAAAAGGTAAAAACACCGTTAATCCTATTGCCGCAATTTTATCGGCAGGAATGATGCTAAAATATTCATTTAAACTTGATTACGCTTACGATGATATTGTAAATGCAGTCAGGAAAACATTAAGAGACGGCTTCAGAACGGCTGATATAATGCAAAACGGAATGAAATTAACAGGCACATCTCAAATTGGCGATATTATAAGTCAAAATATTATCTAGTTTTTGAGTGGCAAATTTAAAAGTGCAACACCGGATTAGATTATAATACTCTTTTGATATTAGCCGGCAGGGAGAATTTTATGTTATAAAATATACCCCTGCAGCATAGTGTAACACAGAACTAAACAGGTTATAGTAGAAATGTAGATTGAAACAAACGAACACTGTCTTTCGGGGTTGCGAAAAGGTATTATATATTTCATCAGTTCGGTAAATCTGTTTCAGTCTACACTTTTTTATGTTTCAGCATCTGAAACATTATGTTATTTATGTTAAAATATTTGTATAAACAGGTTATGATAAGTTATATTAATGATATTATATTTTAATAAAGTTAAGAGGTAAATAATGAAAACATTGAAAAATATAACGTATATTTTTGCGGCGATATTAGTGATGGTAATGCAGGCTAATGTCGGGGATGCGGCGGTACAAGCACCGCAGAAGCCTGCAGTTCAGAAAGCAGCTGATACGGTTAAGACATATACAACGGTTCTTCCCGTCGATGTTGTAAATAATCCCGCGAAGTATTTAAATAAAGACATAACATTTACCGCTGAATTTGTTGCATTTACATCATTAGGACTTGATTATAAACCTGCATTTCGTGACGGAAGTAAATATATAGGTATTTTAATAAAAAGGGATGATGTTAAAGACCACGTTATACCTTTATCGGAAATGAAAATTTTTATTACAAGAGAAGCAGCTGAAAAGCATATAGATGTTGAAGCGGGTGACAAAATAAAAATTTCCGGTAATGTATTTTCAAATGCATTGGGTGACGTTTGGGTTGATGCGAACGTATTTGATGTATTAACTCAAAAATCAAAGAAGGAAGATAAAAAATAAGATATAGGAGAAGAGTGTGAAGGATAATAAAAAAGCATATCTCACAATACACGGCCACTTTTATCAACCTCCAAGAGAAAATCCGTGGCTTGAGAACATAGAATTGCAAGATAGTGCAAATCCTTATCACGATTGGAATGCAAGAATTTCTGCCGAATGTTATACTCCTAATTCAGTTTCCAAGATAGTAACTCAAAATAATAAAATATTGGATATTGTCAATAATTATTCATATATAAGTTTTAATTTCGGCCCGACATTATTATCCTGGATGGAACTCTACAGTCCTTATTCATATGAGAGAATAATAAAAGCGGATGTGGAAAGTGCGGCAAGAAATAACGGACACGGGAATGCAATTGCTCAGGTATATAATCATATAATAATGCCGCTTGCAAATAAGCAGGATAAATATACACAGATAATATGGGGAATTAGAGATTTTCAATATCGATTCGGACGTAAGCCCGAAGGAATGTGGCTTGCCGAAACCGCTTGTGACGATGCAACAATGGAAGCTTTAATTGATTGCGGCATAAAGTTTACAATCCTTTCTCCGTTTCAGGCAAAAAGCGTAAGAAAACTCAATTCTGATGATAATTGGTCGGACGTAAGCTGGGGGAATATCGATCCTGCCAGAGCATACAGATATTTTGTAAAATCCGACAGAAAAAAATATATTGATTTATTTTTCTATGACGGTTCAATATCAAAATCGGTAGCATTTGACGAACTGTTAACGGACGGAAACAAGTTTATTTCAAGGTTAAAAGACGGAATATCAAATCAACGTGACTACAATCAATTGGTTCACATAGCAACAGACGGTGAAAGCTACGGACACCATACAAAATTCGGAGATATGGCATTATCATATATTTTAAAAGTCAGAGCTGAAGATGAAGGCTTTGAAGTAACTAATTATGCGAACTATCTTGAAAGTGAAGGTGTCAATTATGAGGTTGATATAAAAGATGTTTCATCCTGGAGCTGCAGTCATGGTGTGGGAAGATGGTGCGATGATTGCGGATGTTCCACCGGCGGAGGATACGGCTGGAATCAAAAATGGAGAAAGCCTTTAAGACAAGCACTGGATTATCTTAGAGATGAGCTTATTGAAATATATAAACAGTACGGTTCTTTGTACTTAAAAGATGTATGGGCAGCCAGAAACGATTATATTGACGTTATTTTAGACAGATGTAAAAATAAAATAAAAACCTTCTTTGCAAAGCATCAAAAATATGAACTGGAACAATCCGACATTGTAAAAGCTATAAAATTACTGGAAATGCAAAGACAAGCTTTATTAATGTATACCAGCTGCGGGTGGTTCTTCTCCGAAATATCCGGAATAGAAACTACTCAAATAATGAAATATGCAGCAAGAGCTATGCAGTTAGCCGGATATTTTTCCGATAAAGATATAGAAACAAACTTTTTAAATATACTTTCTCAGGCTCAAAGCAACATACCCGGTTTCGGCAGCGGAAAAGACGTATATGAAAAATTTGTAAAACCTTCCATTGTGTCGATAAAACAAATTGCGGCACTTTGGGCAATATCTTCGATGCATACGAATTTTGAAGATATTACAAGCTTATATTGTTATAATATTAAAAAACACTACTCAAAATATGTATCAGGCGGAGAAGGAGCTTTCTCAACGGGAAGAATTGAAATTGAATCAAAAATTACACTTGAAAAATCTGATTTCTTCTTTGCCGCAATTCAATTCCCCGAAGGTGATTTTCATTGTGCAATAAAAAAATATGACGATACCGAAAATATTATTGATACCGCAAAAAGATTGTGCAATATATATTTAAACAATCCCGTAACCGAAATAATAAGGGCTTTAGACCACATCTTCGGTAATGAATATTACACATTAAAAGATATTTTAATTGAAGACAGAAGCAGAATTCTCTTATCATCTTTAAAAGGTAAAATTAATAAATTCTCCAATACTTATAGGGAAGTATACAACGAGGGGAAAAGTTTTATTTTACAGTTAATAAATTTGGGTATAAACGTTCCGTTAGAATATAAGCTGGCAGCTCAATATACGCTTACGGGTGATTTTAACGAAATATTTAAGAACAGCATTGATATAATGGATGATGAAATAATCCAAAAAGCAATTGATATATCCAATGAAGCTCAAGCTTTGAAAATTGAAATAGATAAGACTCCTACAAGTGAAATCTTTTCAAAACAAATACAAAAATCAATATATAATTTTATGAAAAATTTTGAAATTCACAGACTTGAAAAAATACTTAAAATGTTTGAATGTGCTTCTAAACTGGATTTGAAAATTGATATTTCAGAAGCTCAAAATATGTATTTTAATAAAATTTATACGAAATTTACGAAATTAGTGGATACAATATCTCAAAATGAAAGTGATATTAATGAGTTAAGAGACTATTTATTCTCGTTATTAATATTGGGAGAATATTTGAATATAAATACTGATTTTTATAAATCATCAATATTAAAGCTTACGGCTGAAAAAATTCATATTTCAGATTAAGCAGCTGCGTTAAAATCTTATCAACTTGGGTGCGAAGATTAATAAAATCGGAATTATTATAAATAATGTAATCGGATTTTTTGATTTTATAATCTTCACGGTCTTGCGCGGCAATACGAACTTTAGCATATTGCTCAGAGTAATTATTACGCTCAATAAGCCTTTTCAACCTGACATCTTCATCTGCCGAAACAAAAATTATCTTATCGTAATTTTTTGCCATTCCCGTTTCAAAAAGAAGCGGAACAGCAATAAACACAATATTTTCCGATTTATTCTCTTCAAGAAAATCATTTATTTTTTCATTAATTCTTTTATGAAGAATAGTTTCAAGATTGTATTTTTTTTCTTCCGAAGAGAAAATAACCTTTCCGAGTTTTTCCCGAGAAATGTTTTTGTTTTCATCTAAAATATCATCGTCGGCAAAATCCGATTTAATTTCTTTAATAACCGAAAAATCAGATGCAAGAATAAAGTGGTTGATTTTATCAGCATCAGCGACTTTATATCCGTATGAAAGCAGAATTTTTTCAACTTGTGATTTTCCGCTTGCTATATTTCCGGTAATTGCAACTTTTAACATTAAAATAATTATATATTATTTTAAATAATCAAGCAAAATATTTAATAATTCATATTTTGTTTTAAATCCGACGAAGTTTGCAATTAAGTTTCCGTTTTTAAATAGGAGGAAAGAAGGAAACGCATTAAGATTAAACCTTTGAACAAGAGAGGGATTTTCGTCGGGGTCAACTTCTCCTATCCATATGTTTTGGTCTGCAATTTCTTTTAAAATCGGTTTTTGTCTTTGGCAAAATCCGCACCAAGATGCCGTAAATACTACAATTTTTATACCGTCTTTTATATTTTCGTTAAAATTATTTTCATTTAATTCTTTTAGCATAATAAACTCCTTTATAAGAAGTTTTAATCAAAGAATGGTAAAAGAAATCAGCCGTTAAGCTATTTTTTTATAACAAGCCTTTCAAGCCATCTGACAAAGCGGGTGGGTTTATTTTCGATTTCTCTGGTAATGGAGTCCACTAAAATGGTCTTTGCGCCTAATCTTTTGCCTGCGAGTATATCAGTTAAAGGTCTGTCGCCTATCACGACTGAATTTTCAGGCTCTACATTAACCGTTTTTAAAAATTTTTTCATTACTTCGGGTGAAGGTTTATTTGCTTCTCCGATAACCGGAAAATCGGATATTGATTGAACTTTGGCAACATATTCTTTATTCTTGTTATTGCTTATTACTGCTACAACAAAATTTTGTTTAAGCTCATTGAGAAGTTCTTTTACTTTATCAGGATATTCACCCGACTTCGAAGGCATTACAGTTGAATCCAAGTCAAATAAAACGGCATTTATTCCCAATGATTTTATTTCTTTGAAATCAATATCAAATAAACTTCTGACATTATAATCCGGTTTTAATATCATCTTAAATTCTTAACTCCTATCGTTCTTGCAAGAGCATATTTATAATCTATCGGGCTTTGCGACAGTTCAATGAAGAATTCATCGTTTGTGTTACACAAGGGTTTTTCTTCATTTGTTTTTTCATCAAAAATTTTTATAACTTTTGCTTTGAAACACTCGGAAGGGGTTATAATTTCTATTTCATCATTAAGCAGAAATTTATTTTTTGTAAGAACTTTAAACATATTATCTTTCTTATCAAGAAAAACGCATAAGCAGTCCGCGCCCGCCAAACCTTTTGAAATATCATAACTGTAGCCTTCGCTGTCGGGTTTATGAAGATAAAATCCGGTAGTATACCCGCGATTTCCGATTTTGATTATTTCGTTATAATTTTCTTCTTTATTAATTTTGCCTGTTGAGAGGTAGTCATCAATAGCTTTTCTGTATGCTTTTGCTACTGCTGAAACATAATAAAGACTTTTTGTTCTGCCTTCTATTTTAAATGAATCAATTCCCAAATCAATAAGTTCGGGGAGGTAGTTAATAAGAGCCAAATCTTTAGGACTTAAAATGTGAGTACCCTGCCCGTTTTCTTCAATGTCGAAATACTCACCTTGACGGGTTTCTTCAACGAGTTTATAGCTCCACCTGCAAGATTGTGAACAATTACCGTGATTAGCTTTTCTCTCTCCTTTTGTCATATAGTCGCTAATAAGGCAACGGCCGGAAAAAGACACACACTGTGCGCCGTGTACAAATACTTCATATTCAATGTCAGGCACGTGATTTTTTATTTCTTTTATTTGTTCCAAAGACAAATCTCTTGACAATACTACACGTTCAGCGCCCAAGTCACGCCAGAATTTAACGGCTTCCGAGTTTAATATATTAGTTTGAGTACTTACGTGAAGCGCTATTCCTTCAATATATTTCTTTATTACATTATAAACTCCGAAATCGGAAAATAGTATGGCATCGGGTTTTGATTCCTTTATTTTCTCCGCACACTCTACCATCGCTTTTATATCATTATCATAAGCGAATATATTTAAAGTAAGGTACGCTTTTTTATTATAAGAATGTGCCAAATCAATGCAATCTTTTAAATTATCAAGTGTAATAAGCTCGCCTTTTCTCATTGCACGAAGGCTAAAATCTGTCATACCGAGATAAACTGCATCAGCTCCGTAGTGAATGGCATAATCAAGTTTCTCTCTGCTGCCTGCAGGTAATAACAGTTCAGGTCTTTTTACTTTATCTTCCATATATCCATTTTACTACAAACTTTTTTTATAGTTTTTCTTAAACTCAAATCCTTTGGTAAATGCATTTTTTATGTAATAATTTTTATCCGATGAAGGCAGTAAATACACACTTTTTAATTTTTCATTCAGAGAATAAAGAATATATCGTTTTGTTTTAAAAACAGCCTTATAATCACTCGGAATATAATCGTTTATTACTGCATCAAAAGGAATTAATAAATAATCAGGTTTATAGGGTTCATTAAGTACCTTTTCCCAATCATCCTCAGCATTATAAAATTTATCAAGAAGTTCTTTTTCCTTATTAAAATATACTTCTTCATATCGTCCATCCATGTATATTAAATTGTTCGGGAATAATTTATAAGCTGTATAACTTCCTAATTCTAAAGGAGCAAGAACTCTGCCTTTTAAATCATTGATTTTTATAAATTCAACCTCTTGAACAGGCTGCTCGTATAAATAATATAAATCAGGTTTAATCATAAATAATGTTATTAACGACATAACAAAAAATAATGGCATAAGTCCATAAGGAAGAATATTTTCTGTTATTCTTATACAGTCTTGCGTTTTTTGTTTTTTTGCAGGTTCTTTTATATGCCTGTAAATAAAATTAAAGTAATTATTGTGTCCAACGCAAATATCTTTATACAAAAATATAATTGAAGCTAATATAAAAAAGGGTGTATTTTTTATGTATTTATAAGAAAAATAAGCGCAAACAAAGAGCAGAAGATATTTTGTAAAATCATTTTTATAATCTTTAATTTTAAAAAGCAGAACAATAAAAAATATTGAATACAATATTTTAAACCAAGTAAATAGAACACTTTGACTTACAAACGGACTTATCCATTCGGTTATATTCGGGCGTGGCATAGTAGTTGCCATAAAAATAAATTTAACATAATCAATTCCGTATGGATTAATAAACATGACCGCTAAGCAAGAAAAGAGAGTATACAAATATTTTTTAAACGGTTTTTTATTAAGTGCTTCGCCAAGCGAGTATATTGCTAATACTCCGAGACCCGCCACGCAGCCGCCATGACAGTTTGCCCAAATTAACATTAAAACAGGCAGTAAAAATAAAAGCTTATTTTCTCCATTTTTGCGGACTCTTTCAAGTATATATATAAATATTGTAAAAAATAAAAAAGTTATAAAATGACATCTTAAACAAGAACCCGTCAGTGTCGGCAGAGATATTAAAGAAAAACTAAATAAAAATACATCAATCGGTTTTACATCTTTATTAATTAATAATTTCGCCGTCTTAAAAACAAAATAAAAAATTAAAAATACTATTATAATTCTTGTACCAAATATCCCCCAATAACCGAAATTTCTAAGAATAAAAGAAAATAAAACGCTCGCACCCCACTCATGGTCAAGCCATATGTGAGTCGGTGTATAAGAATATATATCAGATTTTAATATATGTCCCAAATTCCAAAAAGCATCTCCCTGTAATATTCTCGCCCAAAAGTCAGGGTCAATGTTATTAGACAAAAAAGCCCATATAGTTATCATCAATAAAACATATATATAAAAAGAAATATTATATTTTAATTTTTCATTAAACATAAGATAATTTTAATTTAAACAGATTATCAATCAAAATATGTTAAGAATTGTGAAGGGCTTAAAGTCAATAGAATTAAGAAAATTGAAGTTTTATAAAAAATAATTAAAAGAAAAATTAAAGTTTTGGGAAATAAAGCCGATAAATATCATGAAAAGGTTGAAAAACCTCTAACCTCCTCCCCTAAAAGTCTGGTAGCCGCCTTAGTTGGTCGGCTTTTTTTTTGCGAATATAACGGAACAAAAAATCTTAAAAAAAATCTGTTTACATAGTTGATTTTTTTATTTGGAGTATAATAAGAGGGAAAGAAAAGGTTATTGTTTATGTGGGATTACTCAGAAAAAGTTATGGATCATTACCGGAATCCGAGAAATGCCGGTTCAATAGAGGATGCCGATGCGATTGGAGAAGCAGGTTCATTATCGTGCGGTGATATGTTAAAGCTTTATTTAAAAGTGGACGATAATGGAATAATAACTGATGCCAAATTTCAGACATTCGGCTGCGGGAGTGCGGTAGCAAGCTCAAGTATACTAACAGAGATGATAATAGGCAAACATATAGATGAAGCAAGAAAAATAACAAATAAGCAAATTGTAGATGCGCTTGGAGGTTTGCCGCCCGAAAAAATGCATTGTTCCGTAATGGGGCATGAAGCACTTGCTGCTGCTATTGCGAACTATTACAAAGAAGATGTTAAAACCGCCGAAGATGAAGAAACGGTTTGCCACTGTTTTAATATAACAAGGACTTTCCTTGAAGAAGAAATAAAAACGAATAAATTAAAAACACTTGATGATGTAATAAATTATACTAAAGCGGGTGGTGCTTGCGGAAGATGTCAGGGTAAAATTAAAGAAATACTTAACAAAATTAACGTTGAAGAAAAACCGCAGGAAAAATTAACAAAGACACAATTAATAATAAAAATAAACAATGTAATAGAGAAATATATATCAGCCGAATTAAGAAAAGACGGCGGGGACATTGAACTAATTGATGTTGAAGATAATAAAGTAAAAGTAAGACTAACCGGCCGATGCCAATCTTGCAATCGTTCAAGAATAACTTTGACACATTTTGTGGAAGCTGAGTTAAAAAAGCATATAAGTGATGATATAGAAATTATTCAGGTATAAAAATGGATACGAAACGGAATTTAATATATTTAGACAATAATGCAACAACAAAAGTTGATGAACAGGTATTGGAAGTGATGCTGCCTTATTTTTCGGAATATTACGGCAATCCTTCCAGTATATACAGGTTTGGCGGATTGAATTCAAAAGCGGTAAAAGAAGCAAGAGAAACAATGCGTGAATTTTTCGGAGCAAAAAGTGCAAAAGAAATATTTTTTACGGCATCGGGCAGTGAGTGTGCCAATATGGCGATAAGAGGTATTTTAGCCGCTGACAGGTCTAAAACTCATTTAATTACAACAAAAGTAGAACATCCTTGTGTACTTAATCTGCATAAGCAATTGGAGAAAGAGGGCTACAGCGTAACATACGCCGGAGTTAATTCCGAAGGCGAAATAAATAAAGAAGAAATATATGAAGCCGTTAATGAAAAAACGGCATTGGTATCTTGCATGTATGCCAATAATGAAACGGGAGTAATATTTCCCGTAGAGGAGATTGCGCAAAAGGTTAAAGAAAAGAACGCTGATACGAAAGTATATGTTGACGCGGTACAGGCAGCAGGAAAAATAAAGCTTGATGTAAAGGACACTCAAATAGATATGATGGGGATATCGGGACATAAATTTCATGCACCCAAAGGGATAGGTGCATTATATGTCAAATCGAATGTACTTATTTCACCGCTGATAATAGGCGGACATCAGGAAAGCGGAAAACGTGCCGGAACGGAAAACGTACCTGAAATAGCAGGTCTTGCGAAGGCTGCAGCTTTGGCTTCGGATGCTTTGGAATTTGAAGCCACAAAGGTTAAATATTTAAGAGATAAGCTCGAAAGGGGCATCTTATCAAAAATATATAATGCAAGATTAAATTCCTCAACATACAACAGAGTGCCAAATACAACCAATATAGGGTTTGAATATATAGAAGGCGAATTAATTCTGTTGAATTTGGATGATTACGGAATATGTGCAAGTTCCGGAAGCGCTTGTACTTCGGGAAGTTTAGATCCGAGTCATGTATTAAAAGCTATGGGCGTTCCGTTTACCGCTTTGCATGGTTCAATAAGATTTAGTCTCAGCAGGTTCACGACGGAAGAAGAAATCGACTATACAATTGAAAAAATGCCCCTAATAGTAGATAAATTAACTGCATTATCACCTTTTCAAAAGGAATTAAGAGAGTTAAAGGAAAGAAAAGGTATTATATAAACGCTTTTCGAAATTTAACGTTTTAATTGTGAGTCTCACGACGGATACTGAGGCATAGCTTGAAGGAGACTGTGCAGGGAATATTTTCAGCGCAGATTAATCAAAATATAAATATGCGACAAGATTTAAATTAATGCTTCCGTATATTAATCTTATTCTGTTATTCTCAATAATTTCGGCATTACAGAAAGTAATGGTATCCTG
>CANRHJ010000023.1 GCA_947630355.1 Candidatus Gastranaerophilales bacterium
TATTGAGAGGGGAAACTCCTGTCATTGTTTCGGAGGTTAAATGTTCACAAGTACTGTTTGATGAAATTAATAAAAATGGCGGAAAAGCTGTTATGGCTAAAACCGGTCATGGTTATATAAAATCAAAAATGAAAGAAGAAAATGCCATTTTGGCAGGTGAAATGTCCGGACATATGTTCTTTAAAGACAGATATTACGGCTTTGATGATGCTGTCTATGCAGGCTGCAGAATTATTGAAATTATTGCTAAAAATAAGCTTGTTAACAAAAATTTTAAACTTTCTGATTTGCTTGCGCCTTTTAATAACGTTTGTACTCTTGATGAAATACGTTATAAATGTAAAAATGAATTAAAAAAAGATGTTTTAGACTATGTTTCAACCGTCATAAAAGAAAATGATTTAATCTTTGGTACTAAGATAAAAAACATTGTTACATTGGACGGTTTACGGATTATTTTTCCGGACGGTTTTGCTTTAATTAGACAGAGCAATACAGAACCTGTTTTTACTTTAAGGTTTGAGTCTGAAAAAAAACAAAATGCAAATCATTATAAGGATGTAATGTTAAATTTATTAGACACAGCCATAAAAGAATTATCAGATAGTGAGGACAAATGAAAGCATCATTAGTTTCTAAAATAATAATTATATTATGTTTTTTAACTTTAGTTGCAGGCTTCCTGCGTGTTGATAAATATAATCCCTTCGTTAAAACGGAAACACAGAATAGTATTTCTAATACAAATAAAATCGCCGTTATTAATTTGGACGGTGCAATCGCTTCTTCTGCCGAAAGCAGCTTTTTTTCACTGGATGCAAATGCCTCTTCTTTATTGAAGTCGTTAATAAATTTACAAACCGATAACGAAATTAAAGGTGTAATAGTAAAAATTAATTCGCCGGGCGGTACCGTTGCCATGTCGCAAAATATATATAATCAAATCATTCGGTTGAGAGATAAAAAGCCTGTAATTGTTCTTTTGGACGATGTTGCGGCTAGCGGAGGATATTACATCGCTTCCGCCGCCGACAGAATTATTGCTCAGGAAGGTACTTTAACCGGAAGTATCGGTGTTATTTTCTCCGTTATGGATTATCATAACTTATTAACGGGGAAATTGGGAATAAATCCGGTTGTAATAAAAAGCGGTAAATTTAAGGACATCGGTTCTCCCACAAGGGAAATGACTGCTGATGAAAAACATTTGCTGCAGGATATTGTTAATGACTCTTATAATCAATTTATAGAGGCGATAATACGGGGAAGAATTAACAGAAACGATAATTATAATACTGAAAAAACGTTGTTAACGGCGGAAAATCTGAAAAAATATGCCGACGGAAGAGTTTTTACGGGCAGACAGGCAAAACAGTTCGGATTTGTTGATATGCTGGGTGATATTGATACCGCAAAGAACTCCATTGAAAATATGGCGCAGCAAAAATTTAACAATAATTTACCCGCTAAACTTATTAATTATTCAAAACGGGGAACTTTGGGCGAATACTTCTCAAGTTTTGCCGAATATAATTCAAAATCTAATTTTCAATTAAAAGATTTTATACCTACCAGTATGATACTAAGCAGAAAGCCGCTATATCTATGGGAATAACTACTGATAACTTTTTTGAGAATATTTACAGGGTAATTTTCTGTCCGAGAAAATTTTTTGAAGATAAGGAAATTAACATTTCCGTAAGATTGGCTATGGCTACTTTAGTATTGGTAACTACAATCTATATTTTTTCTTCGGCTATTTATGACAGAAGTTTATATTCTTTATCTTTTATTCTGCCCTTTTTCTTAAAAATCACGGGTATATTAATAATATGGCTTCTTACGGGTTTGTTTTTTGAATATATTGCAAAAATCTATAATAAAGACGGAAAATTAAGAGAAGTGCTTTTCTTTACCGCATTTGCACCAATTCCTTATGTCTTTTTTGCTCCGTTAAATCTGTTAAAAAATATAGGAGGAATAGGCTATTTTTTGGGAGCCGGTTTGGAATTATTGTTATACTTATGGATAATAATTCTTTATGTTTTTGCGCTTAGAGCCGTTTATAATATTACTTTATCACGCTCTTTTATGCTTATTTTGCTGCCGTTTGTTGCGGCTTTTTTCGCAGTTAGTTGGATGATGTGTTTTATTTCAAAAATCTGGTATATATTCTCAATATAGAGAAGAGAGAAAATGAAAAGAATAATAATTATATTTTTAATACTTTTAATACCTGCAGCCGGAAATTGCTCCGGGCTTATTTCAAATATTGCTTCCGTTGAAAATAATATTTTCGGTTATGAGTATTCAAACGAGAGTGATTCTAAAAGAATAGAAAGAATTGAAAATTATTTATACGGCTCAAAGAAAAGCGGGAATTTATCCAAAAGAATGGAGGCAATTCAAAATGATATGGGATATACAGCCTCTCAGAGTGAAAATATTCAAAGTGTTGATAATACTGCCGTAAATCAAGAAACATCAAAAAATCAAAATAATTCCTTAGCCTTGAAAGAAGATGATACCGTTGAATATCCTATGGTTGATAAAATGGAAGAAGAATTATTTCATACAACTTATAAACAGGAAAATATATATTCAAGGTTAAATCGTCTTGAACAGAAGGTGTTTAATAAAACAACTAACGAAGCATTAAATGACAGGGTAAATAATTTGGCTTCGGTTGTTAATCCTCGAAAAAGTTTAAGAAAGCATAGAGAATCTGATTTTTCAAGTGATGAATTAGATAACTATTACAGAAACAGCGGTCTTGAACCGGTTAATAACCAGTCAATGCCTTTTCAACTGGCTGTTATTGAACAGGACTTATTAAACAACGAGTTTCAGGCAGATAATGTTGCCGTCAGATTAAATCGACTGGAGAACAAACTCTTTAACAGAACATTCGCTACCGATAATGATGTAACAAGATTACAGCGAATTATGGTTGCTTACGATGCAAAGAAGAACAGCTATAAATATGAAAATAACAGAAGAATGCAAAATATGGCAGCTATATCTCAATTTGGCGGAATACTTTTGATGATATTAGCCATGATATTATAAATTTATAGTTTTATGTCGGCAAAAATATCGTTTTCTCGGTTATTATTTGAGTCATTAACCTGTGGGGAATTTGTATTTTTTTCTCTTATTTTATTAACAATGTTTCCGGCGATTTTATTACCCGTTTCGTAGCCTAAAAGTGAAGATGCTGCGAAACTTGCGCCTTTTAATATATACCAGCCGATTCTCGCAGATTTATGATTTTGAAAGAATTCTTTACCTTTAAAAATATTTTCAGCCGTGTTTAAGAGTTTTTCTGCAATTTTTTCAAATGTATACATTAAGCCTATACCGCTGGCCTGACTTACGCCTGTCTTTACTTTGTCCTTTGATTTTACGGTATTATATATACCCGAGCCGATAATTAACGGATATACAATTTTTTTTGCTATGCTTGCTAAAGAACCGAAGAATGTTCTGACAGAGGAAAGTACCGGTAAGGTATTTGTTACGGCATCAATAGTTCTTACCGTTTGTGCACCGGCTATTCCTTCTTTGAATATATTTTGTTCTTTTGTTCCGTATATGTAGTTACGGGCGGCAAAATATGCGCAAGATATTCCGTTTGGCATTATAACCTTACCTTCTTATACATAACTCACCTATATATAAAAAAACATTTACGTTTCACAAATTTACAAAAATCTGATAATAATTTACAAATTTAACAAAACTATTAAATAAAAATGAGATTTGTGAGAAAATAAGTTTAATACAAAATGGGAGAGTTAGTTTAATGAAGGATAAAACATTTTTAATGATTCCGGGACCTACACCGGTTCCTGAAAGGGTTCTGCTTGAAATAGCAAAGCATCCTATGGGGCATAGAAGCAGCGAATTTTCAAAAGTATTGGAAGCTGTTTATGCCGATTTAAAATACGTATTTCAGACAAAAAACGATGTAATTCTATATACTGCAAGCGGAACAGGTGTGATGGATTCAGCTTTATCTAATTTGGTAAATGAAGGCGATAAAGTTCTGTGTCTGGTAATCGGTAATTTCAGCAGAAGATTGGCTAAGATTGCTCAAGGACTCGGTGCTGATGTTGAAATCATTGAAACGCAAGCAGGAAATGCCATTGACCCTCAAGTCTTAAAGGAAAGATTAGATAAGGATGTCAATAAAGAAATAAAATTTGTAACCTTAATTCATAATGAAACATCAACAGGTGTAACAAATGATATAAAGACATTGGTTTCTTTAATAAAATCGCATGGTGCTATATCAATAGTGGACGGCGTAACAAGCGTTGGCGCAATAGAATGTAAAATGGATGAATGGGGTATAGATGTATTATTTTCCGGTTCTCAAAAAGGATTTATGCTTCCGCCCGGTTTATCATTTTTGGCCGCAAGTGAAAAGGCTTGGGAAGCTCATAAAAGATGTAAACGTCCCGATTTTTATTTTAACTGGACTACTAACAGAAAATCCGTTCTTGAAAATTCAACGGCATTTACTCCCGCCGTAAGTTTGATTTCGGGATTAAAAGTTGCGCTTGAGATGATAAAAGAAGAAGGTATTGAAAATATAACCGCCCGTCATACAAAGATTGCAACGGCACTAAGAAAAGCAATAAGAGCTCTCGGACTAAAATTATTTGTTGAAGATGACTCAATCGCTTCAACTTCAATAACCGCAATACTTCCGCCTGAGGGTATATCGGTTCCCGATATAAGAAAAGTATTAAAAAATGATTATGATATAGTCGTTGCGAACGGACAAAATGAATTAAAAGACAAAATTTTCAGAATGGGAACATTAGGTTTTGTATCGGAGCGTGATGCAATAACTGCTATAGGCTCACTTGAGGCAGCTTTAAATAAACTCGGATATAAATTTGAACTTGGCAGCGGTGTTGCCGCACTAATAAAAGAATTAAATAAATAGGGGTCGGAATGAAAGTATTAATAACGGATAAAATAAATGAAGCCGCAGGAAAAATATTAGAAGGTGTTGCCGACGTTGATTTCCTGCCGACTATGGGTGAAGATGAACTGGCACAAAAAATTGTTGATTATGATGCTTTAATGATTAGAAGCCAGACAAAAGTTACAAAAAAAATTCTTGATGCGGGTAAAAAATTAAAAATAGTAGGAAGAGCAGGTGTCGGAGTAGATAATATAGATATAGAAGCAGCGACACAAAACGGGATTATCGTTGTAAATTCACCTGACGGGAATACAAATGCCGCTGCCGAACACACTTTGGCTCTTATGCTCTCAATTTCAAGAAACATACCGGCAGCTGCACTTTCGGCAAAAGAAGGGAAATGGGAACGTTCTAAATTTACCGGTGTTGAAGTCTTTGGTAAAACGCTTGGGATTATAGGTTTTGGTAAAATAGGACACCACGTAGCGAATGTTGCATTGGCGCTCGGTATGAATGTTGTTGTATCAGATCCTTATACAACAAAAGAAGCGGTAGAAAAACTCGGAGCTAAATATGTAACGAGTCTTGATGAATTTTGGCCTCAGTGTGATTATATTACCATTCACACTCCTAAGACAAAAGAAACTACTGCTTTAATTAATAAAAATACACTTAACAGAATGAAAAAAGGTGTAAGGATAATAAACTGTGCGCGCGGCGGAATTATTGATGAAGCTGCACTTAAGGATGCGCTTCTTTCAGGTCAGGTTCAAGCGGCAGCAATTGATGTTTTTGAAACGGAGCCAGATATAACCGCATCTCCGCTATATAACAGTAATTGCAATATTACAATGACTCCTCATCTTGGTGCGAGCACTGCTGAAGCCCAATTTAATGTTGCAATAGATGTGGCGGAACAAATTAAAGAAGTTTTAACGGGCGGAAGCGCTAAAGCAGCAATAAATATTCCTTCTTTGAAATTTGATATCCTTGAACCCGTCAGAGAATATATGGAATTAGCCGAAAATTTAGGTTCTATTGTTCAACAGATTTCAAAAGGAAATATAAAAAATGTAAACATAAGCGTAAACGGTAATCTTGCGGAATTAAACGTAGCCCCTCTGGAAGTTGCGATACAAAAAGGTATATTTTCTGCTACTGTTGAAGGTGTTAACTTCGTTAATGCTCCCTTAATAGCAAAAAAGCGCGGAATTGATGTTATAACTTCAAAATCGCAAAAAGATTGCACTTTTATAGGTTCAATTTCAGTTACTCTAACAACCGATTCGGGTGAAAATACAGTTACTGGCGCTCTGATTGCTAAAAATATGCCGAGAATTGTAAGAATAAATGATTACAACATGAGTATAGAAGCGGAAGAACATATGCTTATTGTTCCGCACGAAAATAAACCTGCCATGATTGCAAAAGTCGCAGCTGTTATCGGTGAAAATAATATAAATATTAACAGGATGCAAGTAGCTCAAAAATCAAATCAAAAAGACAATGTCTCAATAATGATTATCACAATTGATAAAGATGTTGATGATAATACAATGGAAACAATTAATAAAATAGACGGTGTACAAAATGCACAATACATTAAATTAAATGCATAAAAAAAGACCTCTCAATTGAGAGGTCTTTTTTACATTTATTAGGCTTATTTAACTTCGTGTTGACCTTCAATGTAACCTGCTTTTTGAGCTGAAACCAATGAAGCAATCGGAGTTGCTATTGCAATAACCGCTGCAGCAACTGCTACGCCAACTTTTGCGGGAGCAGGTAATGAATTATACTTTTGGAATATTTTTGTATTTTTAATAATATCTTTTACAGATTTGCCTTTGTAGTTTATTTTACTTAAGAAACCTGATATTTTACCTTTTGCGCTATTAAATAATTTAGCAGCTTTTGCTGAACTACCGGATAATAAAGCAGCTGCGGCTCCTGTACCAGCTGCGATACCGCCCAATTTTAATGTATCTTTAAAACATTCTTTTGTTTGTTCAGCTAAAACTTTACCATTGTTGTCAAGTTTGTCATTTGTTAAAACATGTGCTAAAGAAGCCGGAACACCAATTGTCTTATTTGCATTTCTTGCTGCACCTATCATAATACTTGCAGGAAGTGCTGTAGTAACTGTTGCTCCTGCAGCTAAAAGTCCTATTGTTTTTGCATTCATTGTCATAATTTAAACCCCTACTATTATATAAACTTACCTTTTGTCTTTATAAAACAATTCAAGTTTTTAAATTTACAAAAAAGAATAATATATTAAGAAATATTAAGAATAGAATTAATCATTTATAAAAGTAGGTGCAGATTTAGGACTCTTGCCTTTTATAACATTATGATAATAAGAATATGTCATTGGTGTTTTATCATCCATAATATCACCGTTTAAAACATCTGCAATAAATACCGTATGGGTTAATGTTTCTATTTTATTTGTAATTTTGCAGATAAGATAACCGCAGGCATCTTTTATTACGGGAAGATTATCAACAATTTCATAGGGAATAATTTCAAATTTTTCACAATCTCTTCCGCTCCTAAAACCGAAAGTCCCTATTGCAAGCGGATTTGATTTTTCTGAAAGTATTGATATGGAAAACTCTTTTGTTTCTTCAAGGCATTTATGTGTGTAATTGTCGTGGTTTACACTTAATGCAATTGATGCGGGTGATGAGGTAATCTGCATAATACTGTTTACGGTACAACCTGTGTATTTACCTTCGTATTTGCATCCTACAATATAGACTCCGTATGATAAATTTCTGAATACGCCGTTATTCATATCTCTCTCCGGTTTTGTTTAAGGAGAGGATAAAATCACCCTCTCCTTTAATTTCTAACCTATTTGAGGCGCGGTAAATGTTCTTGCCGCCATTTCTTTATCAAGCATATATAAGCATTGTTTGTCGTCACATATTAAATTTAATGTCTTTAATACATTACCTACATTCAATTCTTCTTCTACCTGCTCTTTTAAATACCAATCCAAAAACGATACCGCAGCTCTGTCATGTACTTCTTCAGCTATATCCATTAATGCATTTATTTTAGATGTAACCAATTGTTCGTGCTTTTGAACATCTTCAAAAACTTCTTTCGGGCTTGACCAGTCTGTTTTTGGCTTCTCTATTTGTTCAAGTACAACTTTCCCGCCTCTGTTTTGTAAATACTCAAATAAACCCATAGCATGTGCATGTTCTTCCTGCATCTGAACATTCATCCAGTTCTTAAACCCTTGTAAATTCATTCTTTCAAAATATGCATACATTGAAAGATAAAAATACTCAGCAAAAAGCTCCGCATTAATTTGTTCATTGATTGCTTCTTCTAATTTTCCGTTTATCATGATTATCTCCTTTCCTTTTTATTATATTGTACACCTTAATAACCGAATTACATTAACCTGTTATTCAAAATATTTTTTATCTTTTATTTCATCAGGCATAAACTGCTGCTTGTATTCGGGATTGGAATGCGTATATACATACCCTTTCCCAAACCCGTACTTCGCCGCATCTTTATAATGTGAATCTCTCAGATGCATCGGCGGCTGATAATTTAATCCGCTTTTTATATCTTCTATCGCTTTATCTATTGCTATACAAGATTTATTGCTTTTGGGCGCTCTCGATATATATTCCACTGCCTGCGCCAATGGTATCCTGGCTTCCGGCATGCCCAATATTTCACTCGCTCTGAATGCATTTATTGCTACCGTTAACGCATTTGTATCGGCATTTGATACATCCTCCGCCGCGCAGACTATCATTCTTCTGGCAATAAATCTCGGATCTTCTCCCGCTGTTATCATTTTTGCCAGCCAATATATTGCAGCATCGGCATCCGAACCTCTCATACTCTTTTGAAATGCTGATGCCATATCATAATGTTCCTGCCTTGAATACCTTATTGATGCGTTCTGCGCCAACTGCTCCGTTAATTCTAAACTTATTAATCTCTTATTCTTCTCCAACGGGGATGAAAAATATACATTCTCTGTTAAATTTAGTGCACTCCTTGCATCTCCGCGAGCATAATTTATTATGTATTCTATAACTCCTTTTTCCGCTTCGCACTCTGTGTATTTTTCAGATAAATATTTAAATCCCTTTTCCGTTATTTCTTTCATACTCTCATCATCAAGTTCTTGAAGTCTTAATACTTGAGTTCTTGATAATAATGCCGAATTAACCTGAAACGAAGGATTTTCCGTTGTTGAACCTATTAAATACAATGTTCCGTTTTCAAGATGCGGAAGCAGTGCATCCTGCTGGCTTTTGTTATAACGATGAATTTCATCTATGAATAATATTGTTTTTTGTCCGTATATAAGTTTTTCTTTTGCCGTTTCAACCGCATCTTTTATATCTTTAACTCCTGATGTGACCGCACTTATTTCAATAAAACAGCTGTTTGTATGATTTGCTATAATCCTTGCAAGAGTGGTCTTTCCGCATCCCGGCGGCCCCCATAATATTATTGAAAAAAGATGACCTGAATTTAACAGTGAATATAAAGGTGCTTTATCTCCCGTTATATTACTTTGTCCCAGATACTCTTTTAGTGTTTTTGGCCTTAGTATTTCAGCCAATGGTATTTGTTTGTTATTCTCTTTTAAATTGTCAAATAAATCCATTGTAAATTATTCGCCCTTCTTTTATTTATATTTTATCATTAATTAGGGTGATTTTATGTTTAAAAGAAAGTTTTTTTACTTTTTTATATTACTTATACTAATAATAATATTTCCATTAGTATTTTCGGAACGCAGCAAATTAAATGATGACAAAAAAACAATCGTTTTTTGGACTTTGCAGCTGAGTTCTTTTGATAAATATATTAATAACATTATCAGTCAATATGAAAACACTCACCCGAATATAAAAATTAAATGGATTGATGTACCTTATTCTGAAGGTGAAAAACGTACCCTTGCTGCGGTTCTTACGGATAATCCTCCGGATTTGGTTAACCTTACACCTGATTTTTCTCTTCTCCTTGCTCAAAAAAATGCACTGTATACTTTTGATAAAAATAAATTGGAACAATTCCAAACCGAAATCATTAATTCACTTAAGTATAACGATAAATATTTCGGCATCCCCTTTTATGCAACTTCAGCCGTTACGCTTTACAATACGGAAATTATTAACGCATATCCGAAAAAATACAATGATTTGTTTTCACTTCCCGTAATCGAAAATAAATATATTACCATGATTAATTTTTCAGAAAATGATACTCTTCTTAAACTTTTAAATAAATATGATATTAACTCTCCTTCTTCAATAAATTCGGAAAAAAGCGTGAAACTGTTTAGTCAGTTTAAAAAACTGTATGATATGAATTTAATACCGAAAGAATCCGTAACACAAACACACAGAGATTCTCTTGAACAATATATGTCAGGACAAATAGCCTTTCTGATTACCGGTGCAAATTTCCTTAATATGATTAAAGAAAATGCTCCTTCTGTCTATAAAAATACTAAAATATTACCCCAATTGACGGGTGATAATAATTTATATGATTATTCTTTAATGAACTTTGTTATCCCTTTAAAATCAAAAAATAAAGATATAGCACTCGATTTTGCTCTCTTCTTTACAAATAAAACAAATCAAATTGAATTGGCTAAAATTACGACAATTCTTCCCGTAAACAAATTCGCGCTGGAAGACGATTTCTTTCATATATCCGATAATAATGATTTAAATTCCCAAGCAAGGCTGATAAGTGCTTCACAGCTCAATAATCTTATTAATCCCCTGCAAAATCAAAAAAATAAAAAGGAACTTAATACTCTCTGCTCAAACGCAATTCAAGATATATTAATTAATAATGCACCCATAAAACAAACATTGGATAAGCTTTCTGATAACTGGCGGAAAATTAATAATTAAGTATATCCTTAATCATTCCGCATAATAACAATATTTCCCGTTCAATTTTATTCTTAATATTTTTGTTTTAAAATCTTTAATATGAAGTATTTAAAAAATCTTACAACATTAGACAAATATATATTAAAACAAATAATTGAAGTATTCTTCTTGGGCGTAGTCGTTTTTACTTCAATTATATTCGCTTCGGATACATTTATTTCTTTAATAAAACAGATTTCGGCATACGGTATGCCGTTAAAAATTGCCGTTATGATAATTATTTTAAATCTGCCGTCGGTAATAGTTATGACAATTCCCATGAGTGTTTTGTTTTCAACAGTCATGGTCGTTAATAAATTATGCCTTCAATCGGAAATAACCGTTATGAAAGCTTGCGGAATAGGTATAAAAAGGATTGCAAAACCCATTTTTTTATTTGCGGTATTTATGGCCTTTATTACTTTCTTTATTAATGAAACTATCGTCCCCGTTACGGCTTCTCAATCAAAAACACTTGCGCTTTATGCTATCGTTCAGCGTAATATTCCGGAAGGTAAACGAAATTTTTCGATAAAAGAATTAAAAAACGGTAATTATTTAAAACGTTTGTTCTATGTGGAAAAATGTGAAGACAGGCTGTTTGCCAATGTTTCAATACTTGATATGTCCGATAACGATAAAATTCAAATTTTGCAGGCGAAAACCGGTACTTCCGTTTTGGAAGGCTGGCAATTTGATAATGCTTCCGTTTATACAATTTCAAGACAAGGTAAAGCTCTTAATACTTCCTGGATTGAAAAAACCATTGTAGATTTCGGAAGTGATATTCAAAATCAATTAGATAAAAAAAATGACGGCTCCGATTTGAATTTTGTACAGCTTATTCCGTATTTATTCAACTCTGATGGCGATATGAAAAAAGATACACTGGCAAAATATAAAGTTCGATTTTGGGATAAAATTGCTCTGCCCGTTACAACGGTTGTTTTCGTACTTCTTGGAGTACCTCTTGCCATAACTCCGCCAAGAGTAAGACATAACAGAGGATTTTTATTCAGTATCGCAATTATATTCTGTTACTATATTATAAGAGCTTTTTCAATCTCTTTGGGATATAATTCTTCAATTCCGGCGCTGCTTTCGGCTAATATGCCCAATATTATACTCGGTATTTCCGGTTATATTCTTTATAAAAATAAATCTGAAAAAGTATAATGTAACGAAATGTAAAGACGAATAAAAAATATTTTTATATATTTTTTATATACTCGATAAATATTTTTTAAATAATGAATATCTATAAAATATCTACAAAACAAGGGTATAAATTGCCCGAAAAGCTTAATTGGATTAGGTTTTAAGTATTTTATGATTGCAGTTTCAGATATAGAAAGCAATTAAGCAATTTTTATTTAAAAAATTTTTTTATATATATGTGGTTAGTTAAAAGTTAAATTAGAAATGGTAGGTTAGTTATGGGTTACGCTTTATTTGCGCATAGGAAAATTTTCCTGACAAATGAAATCTTTATGCTTCAGCAAAAGATTGACAATATTGCTCAAAGAAAAATAAGTTTATTAAACTTTTCTGCAAATATTTCAGACGGAAAAGTTACCGTAGAGGAAATAGCATCAGATGCATCCAATTTCAGCAATTATTGTGAATTTATGCAGGGTGCTCAAGAATATATTGATAAAGCTGATGACGAAGGCGGTGCAGGAACTACTATAGGTTCTATCGGTTCTTTAGCTGCCGACCAAAATCAAAGTGAAGAATATTTAGCTGCTATTGCGGATACTTTAAACACCGTAGTAAATGAAAAATATGCACAACAATATAATAAACAGCTTGAAGTGGTTGAAAACCAACTCGATATGGAACAAAAGAAACTTGAAACTCAGTTAAGTGCAAGACAACAAGAATTACAAGCCGTTGAACAGGCTGAAGGCCAGGCTATTCAAAATGCAACACCCAAATATTCGGGCTAATTAAATAATATCTAGCTAACTTACTATAACCAATAAAATATGGCACATATTGTGTCATATTTTATTTTAATTTCTTAATTTTCGATTTGGGTATGCGGATTATATCCTTTTGATTTTAAGCGCTGTATAAAGGCATCAGCCATTTCCTTCTGTGAGAATGAACCGACTTGGACATAGTAGTTATTTCTGATAACCTTTATAAAAGGCATAGTTTCGGGGATATCACGAGTTACTTTTTGTTGTATTTCCATAGCTTCATCTAACGATGAAAAATTACCCAGATATACTTTTGTAAGAGACGGAATTGGTGCGGGAATAACAGGTTTTGGCTGCTGAGCGCGAAAATCAGGTATTTGTTTTTCGATTATTTCTTTATCAGGTTTTTTAGGCATTGGTATTACCTTCTTTGAAGGCTCTTCATTTTCTTTTGTATCTTCATAACTGTTAGTTTCTCTGTCTTTTATTTCATCTTTATAATGGCTCGACTGCATTTCGTCTTCCTGCTGTATCCATTTCAGTCGTTCATCTATTGTTCTTATTTCCGTATCCATATCGGATTCATTTAGTGTTAATTCTTGCTTATTACCTATTTCAACATCAACGTCAGGCGAAAATGATTTAACCAAGTACGATAAACAGCATAATGCTATTATAAATACTGCTATAAACAAATATATATAGTTAATAAATCCGTTCTTTTTTCTTTTCTTTTTGAATTGTACAGTTTTTTCTTCAGCCATTACATTACTCCTCTGACTTTGCAGGCCGCTAAGCTTATATCTTCAACTTCTGATTTGTATTTTTCCATTATATTCAGTGCAAATCCTTTAATATCTTCTATTTCAACATCATGACTTAAATCTGATGCATCTGCTGCCGCACCTTCTTTCTCAATATTTAATCCGTAATGGATTAAATTTGATGTAATTGATTTTGTAGCTATTGATACGGATAGTTTTCTGCCGTTGATATATAAGTCGTCTCCGTCTCTGTTTATTTTAATTGAAGGATTAATTTTTTCTATCAGCTCTTTGGTTATTGTTACAAGTAATCTTTGTTTGTAAACCATTTCCCTTAACGTGACGTTGAAATTTTCTTCTATAAAATTCAGCATCTTTTTACTGTATATCGGTTCATTGTTAATAACATCTTCTATATCAACCATATGATTAAGGTTAACATCGCATTCTCCTATAAATGCTGCGATAACATCACCTTTGATTTTATAATTTTTATATATCCAATGCGGGCTTAATTGTTCTCCCGTATACTTTATTTCCTTATCTATAAATATTGTTTCCACTATATGCTTCCTTTAAAACAGTTCTTTTATTATATCTTTTTTATTGCTTAATTCCAAAGCTCTTTTCAGCCTCAGGCAAGATTCACATTTCCCGCAATGCTTATTTCCGCTTCCATAGCAGCTGTATATGTATTTAAACGGTATTTTATATTTTATTCCTTCTTTTATTATTTCGGACTTATCATATTTTATCAAAGGAGCTTTTACCTGTATATTCTTATTTGTTGAATTTTTTAATGATTTATTAACGGCTGAAATAAATTCTTTTGAATTATCCTTAAATGTTTTTCCTTCTTCTTTGTTTGCACCGATTATTATGTGAGTATATCCCAAAGCTTCAGCAAAACTTGCTGCTATATTTATAAATAGTCCGTTTCTGTTCGGAACCCATACCGCTTTTGCCGTATTTTGCGTAATCTCTTTTATATCAAGTTCTTCTTTCCTTATTTCAGGTATCGGTTTATTTGTTGTTAATGATGAATTTGATATTTCTTTCAGCAGGTTTAATTTTATTATTTTATGCTTAATTCCGTAATATCGGCATATTTTTGCAGATGAATTAATTTCCTCTTTTTTTGCCTTTTGACCGTAATCAAAAGTAATTGCCAAGTCTATATTGTATTTCTTTATTGATTTTGCCAGACTTACCGCAGAATCAAGTCCTCCCGAGAGCAATATTATTGATTTCTTATTCATCATTGTCCTGTCCCGCTTCTTCCTCTTCATCATTTAATTCATCTCTTAATTTTAATGCTTCTGTTCTGGCCGTGTCAGATGAATTTTCATCTTGAATTATTTCGTTTAAAATTTTATCACCTGATATGTTATATAAAGCTATTACTGCATTTTGAACCACCTCTTGGTTTGCATCTTTCAGCATTTGACGGATTAATCCTTCAGCTCGTTCATCTTCCGAGTTCATAAGCACTTCTATTGCGTTTATCCTTACTCGCGGTGATTCGTCTCTTAATGATTTGATTAATGCATTAAATACTCTTTCTTCTTTTTTATAATTTATTTTATTCAAAGCTTCCAAAGCACGTTCTTTTAAAAAAGTAAATTTATCTAAAAACCCTTTTTTGCTTTCTAAAATAGTTATTAAAGAGTCTACGGCTTTGGCATCACCAATCATTCCCAGCGCATGTACGGCTGATTCTTTAACATATACCGACGATTCCGTCTCATCTTCAACCACGTTCATCAACGGCAGTACCGCATATTTATCTCCGATTTTACCTAAAGCATCCGCGCATGACAATTTTACTTTATAATTCTCTTCCTTACTGTTCAAACAATATAATAAAGGATATACAGCTTGAGAATCTTTTGTATTTGCAAGCACTTTTGCTATATTTATTCGTATTCTTGTTAAATTTTCATTGTCGGTTACTCTTTGCGATAACTTATCCTTCATTATCAATGAGTCTATTAATACAGGGCGGCTTGACTTATCTTTATACTTATCTATTTTTTGTAATAAAAACGTTAATATTTCATAAGAATTGGATTTTTCAAAAAAATAATTATATATCAAT
This sequence comes from Candidatus Gastranaerophilales bacterium, assembly GCA_947630355.1. Taxonomy (GTDB): domain Bacteria; phylum Cyanobacteriota; class Vampirovibrionia; order Gastranaerophilales; family Gastranaerophilaceae; genus Avigastranaerophilus. Next base: position 15,669 of record CANRHJ010000023.1, read on the forward strand.
ACCAGATATTCGCTTGGATATTTGATGTTAAGAGCATTTATTTTCGCAATTGAATCTTTTGGACTTTGCGGGTCTATTATTTCACATTCCGATGCTAATCTCTCGTAAGGTAAGTTCTCTTTTTCTTCCATATTCCGATTGAATTATTTTTGCTTACATATATAGAATATATAAAAAATGAAACTATATCAACCTTATTAATATATTAAATAAAGACAAATACCGTCTTTATTTTTTAAAATTGATTTAAAAACCTAATGTCGTTATTAAAAAACAATCTTATATCGTTTATTGCATATTTGAGCATTGTAAGTCTTTCAACCCCCATGCCGAAAGCAAAGCCCGAGTATATTTCAGGATCAATACCGACATTTCTCAAAACATTGGCATGTACCATGCCTGCGCCCAAAACTTCAAGCCAGCCGGTACCGGAACATGTTCTGCAGCCTTTTCCGCCGCACATTATGCATTCAACATCCACTTCCGCGCTCGGCTCGGTAAATGGAAAGTAGCTTGCTCTAAATCTTGTCGGACGTGATGAGCCAAAATATATTCTTACAAATTCGTTTAAAATTCCTTTTAAATCTCCGAATGTTATATCTTTGTCAACCAGCAAACCTTCTATTTGATGGAAAAGGTTATTTTTTCTTGCACTTACGGACTCACATCTGTATACACGGCCCGGTGATATAACTCTTACAGGTGGTGCCTGATGCAGCATCTGCCTTATTTGCGCTCCTGACGTTTGGCTTCTTAATATAACGTTCGGTGCCACTTTTGTATAGAAAGTATCCTGCATATCTTTTGCCGGATGGTTCGGCGGAAAATTTAACATGTCAAAATTTATGTATTCTGTTTCCACTTCAGGACTGTTTTCTGATTTCATAACGGAAAATCCGAGTCCCTGAAATATTTCCACAATTTCATTTATTGTTTGGGTTAAAGGATGCACTTTCCCTTGAACTCTTATATCTGACGGTAAACTTATATCTATTTTCTCGCTTACCAATTTCTTATTTAATTCTATTTTATATAACTCTTCGTTTTTCGTATTAATTTTTGTTTCAAGTTCATTATATATATTATTTGCAAGTGAGCCTATAACTCTTTTATCTTCATCGGATAAATCTTTTAAATTCTTTTTTATAGTATTAAGTTCGCCTTTTCTGCTTAAATATTTTAATTTAACTTCTTCTAATTCCTGAATATTAGCGGATTTGCTTATTTCTTCAGATGCGTTCTTTAATATTTCTTCCAGTTTATTTTTCATATCGGCCCCTTTTATATCTGATTATGTGCTGCATCGCCCTTATGGAGTTTAATTATCCTCACTTTGCTTGTTTGTTTTATATATTTTGAATTATAGGACAAACATATTATCTTGTCATCGTTTATTGAATAGTTCCCTTATATGGTATAATTATTTTCGTAATGAATATTAAATCAATTATTTTAACTTTATTTGTCTGTATAAGCTCTTATGGTTTATCATACGCGCAAGATACCATAAACAATAAGTCATTACGTGAAATGTTTCAAAATAATGAAGCGGTTATTTATTCTGTTAATATAAGAACATTTAATGCCGATGATAAAAACGGAAACGGTATTATCGATTTTTCGGA
>CANRHJ010000024.1 GCA_947630355.1 Candidatus Gastranaerophilales bacterium
GAGTTTATTAGTAATATGCAAAAATCGGATGAAATTAAGAAGGGGAATATGATGAAAAAGTATTTTACGTTATTTGTGAGCACAATGTTTTTGATATCAGTATCAAGTCCCGCATTTGCGCTTAACAAGCTTTATAATATATATAATGCCGATAAAAATTCCATATCAAATCAAACCGCTAACATAATAAAAGATAAAAATTATACAATACAAAAAACTAACCCTTATTTGGCGGTTTCAAATAAAAATCCCGAAAACTACGCAGTAATTGTTTTTAGCCAAAACGGTAAAAATTTATATTATTACTATGAATCAAATAATAAGAAAAAAAGTTTGAATAAGGCAGTATTAAAAAATCTTAAAGAACAAAACTACGCTTACGAAGAAATTGAAAACTATACGGAAATAAATAACTTTTCTCAAATTGCACAAAGAACTATAACAGGCGAAAAGAAAACATATAGCTTTGAACAGCCCAAACAAGAAACACAATACGGCAAAAGTACATCCGATTCTGCTTCATCAAATACTTTAAAAGGCTTTGTAGGTAAAGTAGGAAAAGGCGATAAGCTCAATGTATATTTGCAAAATCCGATAAATACAGCAACAGCCTGCGTGGGTGATACCGTAAATGCCGTTCTCGGCTCCGATTGGAAAACCTCCGACAATTATATAATAGCTGAACAAGGCAGTCTCTTAACAGGTGTTATAACAAAGTCTCACAATGCTCAATATGCACTAAGGAACGGATTTGTTCGTATTGAATTTAATAAGATAACCACCCCGAACGGAAAAACCTACGATATTTCCTCTAAAAACATTGATTTTAACGTGTCAAATGACGGAATAGTCGAAAGTACAGTAGGGAGAGTGGTGTCCGCATCACTAGTAGGCGCGGCAGTCGGAGCTCTCGCAGGTTTAATATCCGGCGATAATGCGGGTGATATATTAAAAGGTGTAGCGGTAGGCGCAGGTGTGGGTGCTGCCGGAGCAGGTATTTCCACAGCTTTCGAAAAAGGAATTGATGCCGAAATTCCGGCTTCTACTCCTATTGAAGTTGAAATACAAAAAAATATTAATGTTATCATTAATTATTAATATTTTAATTAACAGGGAGACATTATATGACCTTTAGTGTTATCACAAAAGACAATGAATATTCATTTACAAATAAAGAATTAATAAATATCTCTTCAAAAGATGGCTATGATGTCCGTGTTAATTTAAATTTCGATTTCGTCCTCACCGTAAACTATGATGTTAAAACAAATACGTGTACCGTTTTAAATCAATTTAATTGTGAACAAATACTGTTTAAAGGAAAACCTTTGCCACAAAAACTTGTCGTGGAAAAGACAGTGCGGCTTATGGCTAAAAATTCCGATGAGTTTATACAGATTAAACTTGATGATAACCAAGACAGGCCCATAAAACATACCGAACAAGAACTTACGGAATCTGATGTTCAGGATATATACGGAAATAAAATAAATGCAGCTGTCCGCATAAAACTGGATTACAGAAAATCCGAATTAGAAGAGGCAAGAGTTTCTATCATTAAACAAGTCTACTACTCTTTAAACGAATTAACCAGAAAATTATCAATGAATTCCAAGACGGGTATACTTTTACATATAATTTTATTCTTTGCATCCGTTATACTTGCGTTTGGAGTCTCAAATTATTTCTCGGGTCTTGAACTTAAAGATGCGGGAAATGTTATACAAATGCCCGTAAATTTCAGACTGCTGCTTGTTTTTGGCGCTATAATCTACGGTGTTTCTCTTGTTTTAAAACAGGGAGTATTCCTGTATTTGCAGAATAAAACGGCTAATGCAAGCATTACAAATAAAATTGGTGAAAAAATAATGATAATTTCATCCGCTCTGTTTTATGCGGGAATTTATATAATAAATTTATTATATTACGTATCACCCGGAATAATGCCGTTCTTTGCTGTTTTTATGGGATTGTTCCTTACTCTTATCTGTGTTACCATCGCTTTTGCTTGCGGTTATTATAAACATAATAACGTTGAATTATCTAAAGAATTAAATAAATACGAATACAGAGAAGACTTTGAAAAAGTTATAAGAGAATACCAACAGTGGATAGAATGGTATATAAACAGTCTAAGCAACTCAAAAATCACATCTTTAAAAGACAGTATCTTTAATCTTAAACTGAAATCGGCGGGAGAAATAATGCTTGGAGTTATAACCGCACCATTCTTGGCATACGGAGTTTCAAATACACTTGCGATGTGTTTTCCCGAAGCAGCCGGCTGGATTAGAATATCAGGAGTTAAATTCAGTCCTATTTTCCTTATTCTGGCATCTTTTATGATTATTTTCGCATTCTTTATCTTCGTCCACGCCTTTACCTGCAGTAAAAAAATCCAAGCATCAAACGTCTTGAAAAATGACGGCTTTAGTAATTACTTAAAACACGGTGTTGAAATATACGGTCTGCAGGGAATTAAAAGACTTGATACGGATAAGAGACGTTCCTTCTTCATCGGTTTGTGTGTCGTATTTATTGAATTTACCATGAATATCTCTTACTTTATGCAAGAAATGGGTGAGGACTTCTTCGGTACGGTTTTAAGTTTTCTCGGCGCACTCGTCCCTACGGCTTTATTAATTGCTGAAACTTATATGCTCAGCCAAATTAATTTTCAAATTGAAACTTGTAATGAAATATTAGAAAAAATAGAAAGATAAAATTGTATAGATTATTTTTTAGTGTAATTATCAGCTTTTTAATTTTATTAACATTATGTATATGCATAATGCGGCCTAAAATGCATAAAAATATTTTCCTTTATAATTCCGATTATGCCATCGAAAATAAACAGGAAGAAAAACAAATAAGTGATAACATCCCTTCTCAAATTAATAAAACAGAAAGCAAATATAAAATAGTATATTCAAAAGATATCCCGCAAATAAATACAACAACCCAAACCAAAGAATACCCCGTGAAAAAAGAAATATCGGGCATAAAAACAAATCAAACCGTTAATAAAAAAACAGATGTCAAAACGGTAACTACAAAGCCTAAAGAAATAAAAACTCAGCAGCAAAATACCAAACAATCAATGCAGACATCTGCTGCGCCCGTCAAAACGGAAAATAAGCTGACTCAAAATAATTCCGTTAAACAAACAGCTCAAAGCATCAACAATAATTCAATATCAACACAAGAAAACACGATAAAAACCGAAAACATCAGCAAAAATCAGATTTTAAACGAACAGGAAGAAGTAATTCTATGGAACAAATGGCGTTCCGAAATCCAAAATAGAATTATGCAGGATGTTAAATTGCCTGTTATTCAAGAAGGTATAGTATTTAAATTTGCCTTTGATGTTGATAAATACGGCAAAATAACAAATGTAAGGACCTGGTCAACAACGCCGATGTATACACCTTATGCAATACAGTATATTGCGCCTGTCATCCGCAGTTATCAGGGTAAAGATATCTTAAATTTCCCTCAAGGTTCAACCAGATTTTCAACGACTGTCGAAGGTGCATGGAAAATTTCCAAAAATGTTAAATATTCCACTCCTTTGGATTATAATGATTCTGAAAAAATAAGCAGGTAATTATATGATTTATAAATGTAAAGATTGCGGTAAAGAATATAACAATAAACCCGAATTCTGTGATTGCGGTAATAACTTCTTTGAAATTATTAAAGAACAGGAAGATAATATAGTAAAACCCGTTAAGACAATTCAACATCACAAGGTTAATTCGGATATACATAAAGAAAATAAACCACAAATAAATTATAAATTAATAAACTCAATTATTGCAATACTTATATTCACAATAATTTTATTGATATGCTTTAGCCTTAAAAAAACAGAAGTTCAGCAGCCGGAGAAAGAATCGCAAAAAGATGTCGTAAAAACCGAAGATGTTAATAATACGCCTAAAAAAGAAATAGAAATATATATAGAAGAACCTAAGATAAAAACTGAAGCTAAACAGCCCGCCGCTAATCAACAAGAAACAGTTAAACGGCAGGAAAAAACTAACGAAATTTCAAAAGCATCAAAAGATAATAATAAACAGCAAAAAAATCAAACAACAACAACTCCTAAAACGACAAAAAAGCAAATTCAAGAACAAAAAACGGTGAAACCTGAGCCGCAGCAACCGAAAAATCAACAACAGCAATCAAATCAAAAAGTACAAGCTCCCCTTCCGTCAAAAAAACAAGAAGTTAAAAATCCGCCCGTACAAATTCCGAGCATCGTACCAAAACCTGCCGCAACCGTCGACAAAACCGCCGAAAAAAAAGAATTGCAGCAATATAAAAATGCTTTAAGAAATAAAATTTCTTCAGATATTGATTTTACAAAAGTTATAGGCGACGGCCAATGCAGTATAACTTTTAAAGTAAATCCTTCGGGAGTATTGACAAACCGTGCATTCTCACATCAATCAGAAAATGACAGCCTAAATGATGCAGTTTATTCCGCAGTAATGAATAACCCCGCATATAACCCCCCGCCAAGCGGTTACAAAAATGAAGTCATGAAACTTACCGTGAAAATATACGGCGGAAGATTTGAAGTAAATTTAAACTAATCTTTGACAAATTCATATTGCTGCTGCGGCTCGGATTTTTGAACCGGAACTTGTGTCTGCACGGGCGTTGGACCTTCATTTATTGATTTGGTCAATACATTCATAAATCCAGGTACATCAACGGGATTATATATTTTACCTCCGGTTGTATTTGCGACACAATACAATCCCGATGACGAAGAAGAAACAAGCACTACATCTATAACTATATCACTTCTTTTTTTCATCAATTCCTTTGCAAAAGCACAAGGATCACCGCCGCAATTTTCTCCGCCGTCAGTTATAAGTATAATTTTTTTAGGCTTATTTTGCGGTATTGATGCAAAATCTATTTCAACAGCCTGCTCCAATGCCAGAGTTAAAGGGGTTGAACCGCCTATCTGCGCCGAATACATACCGTTTCTTATAGCATCGGCATTATTTGAAGCCACAGAAGCAACTTGCGTAGTTGCAGAGCACGAACCTGATGTGGAACCTAAATATGATGAAGTGGCAGATTTTACTTTATATTTTCCATTATCTTTTTTTACAATATTTTTTACCTTTCCCATAATGGGTGTGTACGGATTATTCCCGCCGTTATTGCCGAATACTCTGAAACCCGTTTGGACAGATTCCGGAAGCTGCGCTATTATTGCCGACATATATATTTTTGCGGCATCTATCCAGTTTAGCATACTGCCTGAATAATCCATTACAATATCTATTGTTCCCACACCGCCCTGAAGCGCTTGTTTCGTATTAACATAAGGCTGCGCATAATAATTGTTTAAAGGATTTTGATTAACCGGAGCCTGAATTTGCTTGTTCCCGGACGTAACACTTCCTTTCGTATTTACCTTATATTTCGCAGCTTCAGATGTTAAACATATAGTGAAAACTATTAATATTGATATAATTATTTTTTTCATTAAGACCTCTGTCAGTCTGTAAATCTGTATTTTATCAGAGTTAATATTGCATGAATACCGTCTTTGAACCCGATTTTTTTACCTTCATCGTGTCCTCTGCCAAAATATGCAATAGGTACTTCTTTAATTCTCGCTTTTTTCTTCATTACTTTTGCCGTTATTTCGGGCTCAAAATCAAATCTGTCAGCTTTAATTGTTATACTTTTTATAATTTCACTCTTAAATGACTTATAACAGGTTTCCATATCAGTAATAGATGCCCCGTACAAAACATTTGTTAATAATGTTAAAAATTTATTCGCGATTTTATTTTTCAGCATAAATTCTTTATCATTGTCTTTGTTTTTAAATCTTGAACCATAAACAACATCAGCTTCGTTATTAATAAGAAGCGGTAAAATTTTATCATAATCATCGGGAAGATATTCAAGATCGGCATCCTGCATTACAACAAAATCACCCGTAGCATTTGCTAAAGCTGTCCTGATTGCACAGCCTTTTCCTCTATTTACTTCATGAAACAATATTTTATGCTGCGTTTTAGATGCAATATCTTTTAAAATTTCAGTAGTGCCGTCATTTGAAGCATCATCAACAACAATAATTTCTTTTTCAAGTCCCGCAAAATTGGCTTTTTCCACCTTTTCTATTATAGGTGCTATTGTATCTTTTTCATTATATGCAGGGATTATAATACTCACTTTTGACATAATAAATTCTTTCCTAAACCTGTTAAAACTATAAAATATATTGTATAATATTAACTGAGTTGTGTAAAGGTTATATATGAGTCTTAAACAAGCAGAAAAAATATCAGGAGAATATACGGTATCAGGATTACAAATATTGGATAAAGCAATTGAATGCTTTGCCCAAGAAAAATATAAGGAATCAGCCCAAAATTTATCCGATGCGCAAAAGATTTTTTCCGCAAATAAAAATATGACGGAAGTATCAATATGTCTTTCTTTATTGTGCGTTAATAAGTATTTGGAAGGAAGCGAAGAATATTATAAATCGCTGTTATTGCTTGAAGATGCAAAATTCCTCGCGCAAAGCTGCGGTGATAAACCCGCTGCTGCCGTCAATAAATTTGCTTTCGGCTATATATACTATTCGGAAAATAAATTTAATGATGCATTGATGTACCTTACAAGTGCCGTTAACGAAATGAAAAATACCGCATTATTAATTAAAACATGTCAAATATTAGCTGAAATATATATAAAAATGCAAGACTTCAAAACGGCATATACATACATTAAAAAAGCAAAAGAACAAATAAATTCAACTACTCCGGCAAAACTTGCCGAAAACATAGAAATGCTTTCAAACAATATAATGCAATACACAAATCAAAAAAATAAGGAAAGCGAAATAGAGTTAAAACCTGCACTTTTAATTGCATTATCCGAAATAGCAAGAGCTGTAAACGCACAAACAAATTTGGAAAGTTTATTGCTGATAATAGCCGAACAAACGAAAATAGTCCTAAATGCCGACAGATGCACGGTCTTTTTATACGATAAAAATAAAAATGAATTATGGTCAAAAGTAGCACTCGGAATACAAAGCGAGGAAATCAGATTCAGCGCTGATAAAGGATTTGCAGGTTATGCCGTAAAAACCGGACAAACAATAAGAATAAAAGATGCCTATAATGATACAAGATTTAATAAAGATATAGATAAAATTACCGGCTATAAAACCTATAATTTGCTTTGTATGCCTATGAGAAATATTAAATATGAAATTACCGGAGCATTTCAAGTGTTAAATAAAAAAGACGGTGATTTTACCGAGTCAGATGAAGAAATACTTCTGGCTATAGGTACAAATGCGGGTATTGCAATAGAAAACCATATACTTTTTAATGAACAGCAAAAAATGCTCGAAGAACAAAAGGATTTATTTCAAGGTTTTATAGATACACTTGCCGCCTCAATAGATGCAAGAGATAAAATAACGTTGGGCCACTCAAGCAGAGTAAAATTATATTCCGAATTGATTTCAAACAAACTCGGCCTTAACAAAGATTTATCTGAAATTATATCGAAAGCGGCGATGCTGCATGATATAGGCAAAATAGGTATAAAAGATGCCGTTTTACAAAAAAAAGGCTCTTTAACGAAAGAAGAATACGAACACATAAAAGAACACGTAAAAATAACCTATGATATACTTTGCAAAACAAATATAAATGAGGCTTTTTCAGAAATAACCGAAATAGCGGCATCGCATCATGAAAAGTATGACGGAACAGGATATTTCAGAGGTTTGAAAGGAGAAGAAATACCCTTAGGCGGAAGAATATTAGCAGTCAGCGATGTCTTTGATGCAATAACATCAGTAAGACATTATCGTGACAGAATGCCGATGAAAGATGCTCTCAAAATTATGATTGACGGAAAAAATAAACATTTTGACGGGAAAATTGTGGATGCATTTTTCGATTTGTCTTGCGAATCTGTTATGGACGTTTTAATAAGTGAGTTTGATTTGGAGCTTAAACCAAAAGACAGAAAATTATTGAGAAATATAAAGCTTAAAGATTTTGCGGATATTTTGTTTAAAAATAAGCAAACACCTGAGGAACGAAAAATAACAGACGTATTTAATTCATATTATATAAGACAGAAGTCGGAAATTACGGATTGAGGTTATATGTATAGAGTATTAATAGTGGAAGACCACGCATTAATAAGGTTTGGGCTCATGACCGCTTTTGAAACAAAATCATATATAGGAGAGATATATGAAGCTGCAAATGCCGAAGACGGTATTGAAAAGGTAAAGAGCGAGAAACCTGATGCCGTAATTGTCGATTTGGGTCTGCCTAATATGAAAGGAATTGAAGCCGCAAAAATAATAAAACAAATAAATAAAGACATAAAAATAATTATTCTTACTTCACATATTTCAAAAGAAGAAGTTATATCTTCCGTAGAGGCAGGTGCAAGTGCATATTGTTCAAAGGATATAAACCCCGATAAATTGGCGGATATTATATCAACAGTAATGGAAGGTGCTCTTTGGTTTGATTCTAAGGTCGCTGATATAATTATTAATGCTGTTTCATCAAAAAATCATAAGAAAAAATATAATATTGATGAAAGTTACAATTTAACAGAACGTGAAAAAGAAGTTCTGAACTATATTTGTGAAGGTTTGACAAACAATGAAATCTCAAAAATATTAGATGTAAGCATAAATACGGTAAAAGTTCATGTCAGCAGTATCATACAAAAGCTGGGGGTTGAAGACAGAACGCAAGTCGTAGTCAAGACTTACAACTTAAACTTATAGTTTAATATCAGAATATATTGACGGAGAAAAATTCGTCACAAGATAAAATCATTACAAAATTTTTTACAAATTAATTTTATTGAAAGCAAATTTAATAGCATTAATCATACTGTCGGGATTGGCAATAATTTTACCTGCAATATCAAAGGCGGTACCGTGAGCCGGTGATGTTCTGATAACATTTAATCCTACCGTAGTGTTAACAGAATTATATCTGGCTAAAAGTTTAATCGGAATAAGCCCCTGATCATGATACATTGAAATAAAGCAATCATAAGGGCAATCAGATTTTGCAGCCTCAATAAATAAAGTATCGGCGGGGAATGGCCCTGCAATATTAATACCCGTTTTTTGTAATTCTTGGACTGCGGGAATAATTTGATATTGTTCTTCATCTCCCAATAATCCGTTTTCACCGGAATGAGGATTAAGAGCACAAATTGCAAATCTCGGATTTTCCATTCCCAATTGGCGCGAAAAAGCCTGTTTAAGTAACCTGATTTTATTAACTATAAAATCCTTTGTTATGAAGTTAGATACATCTTTTAAAGCAATATGGCGAGTCAATAACATAGTTGAGAAATTATCACAAATAAATAACATTTGAGCCTGTTGATTTGAGGAAGCCAGGTACTGTTCCAATATCTCGGTTTGTCCGGAATAATTATGACCTGCAATATTAATTGCATTTTTAGATACAGGAGCCGTAACTATGGCATCAATCGTTTTGCTGCTTGCCAAGTCACAGGCCAATCTCAAAGCTCTGAACGAAAACTCACCCGCTTCTTCCGTTTCCTTTCCGGGAATTATGTTTGAATATTCATAAGGTATTTCCATAATGTCATATTCTTTTTCAAGGGACAAATGATAATGTTTATCGTAATATTCAAGTATATTTTTATTGGAAATAAGTATAACAGATTCTTTTGGCAAATCAAGGAAATTCAATGCTTTAACGGTTATTTCGGGTGCGATACTATTCGGATCTCCCATAGTTATGGCAATTTTTTTCATAATTTATCCTGTTCAAAGTATTTAACTATATCAATCAAAGTATTTTGAGTTCCCAAATTGCCCGATTTAGTAACAATAAACTGGCCTTTATGGTCAATACCCAAAGGAATTGCGGGAGCGACAGTATCTATAATCTGAAGGTTTTTACTGCCTATTGCTCTACAGCATTTATATGAGGTTTCTCCTCCCACAGTGATTAAAATTGCTTGTTTTTGTGACAATACCGTCCGTGTGACAGCGGCTAAATAATCACATATCCTTGAGATGAACATATCTTTTGTTATTTCATGTTCTATTAACAACGAATTCAACTCGTCAAAATTGTCAATTAAAGAAGATGAATGCACTACAACAACATTATCTTTAATTAAATTATTCATAATTCGATTTGCAATATTTTCATAATCGTTAGAGAAAATATTTTCCGGTTTAACAGCAATAAAGTAAGTATTATCAATATTATCATTATCCTGAAGGCGTTTGATTTGAGAAGAAGTAAGCTCCGTTGCGCTTCCTGAAATTATTAACTTGGGTAAATTCGGGATATCAGGCTGAAGATAAGAATTATCATTATTTTGCGGATGCCAGATTTTACTTAGAGTTTGAGCGGCTCCAGCAGAACCGCAAGGCAAAATTTTATAGGAACTCTTTGCTATGGCAAGTGATATTTGTTCTAAATCTGTTGTAGACACTGCATCTGCCACAATTAGTTTTTTCCCTTTGGCAATTAGTTCATTTAATTTTGTATAAATAGGCCCGGCACCTTTCATAACGATATCCAAACTAATTAAATCAACAATATCTTTATTTCCTTCAATTCTGTTTCTTAACAGGTTTATAATATTAGACTCCGTGATAGGACAAGCCGGATCGCGTGATACTTCGGTTCTCTGAAGCGGAATTCCTTTTACCAAATGATATCCGCCTATTGTAGTTCTTCCCTCATTTGGAAATGCGGGGTATATAACTGCGGCATCAAATTCCAATGCATTAAGCAGAATATTTATTTCCTGCGCAATATTTCCGCGTAAAACCGAATCTATTTTTTTATAAATATATTCAAAAGAATTATTTTTAATCAAATTTTCAACGGCATAACCGACCTTTTGAACGGCTTCTTCGGGGGAGACATTTCTTGACTCGGTAGATATAGCCAATACTTCGGTATTAAGATTTTCATCAACTGACAGATTTTCTCCGAAAGAAACTTGTGTTTTACAACCTGCCAAAAAGAACTGCAAAGCCGTATCATTTGCACCTGTTAAATCATCCGCAATAACTGCTATATAATTTGAAGTAACCATAAAGAAAATCCAATTAATTTTCGTTTTTACTGCCTAACAGCCGCATGGAATTTGCTCGGATTACAAAACGTTCTTTCTGTTCACCGTCATTTCCCGTCCATTTATTAGAAACAAGTTTTCCGTCTATACAAACTTGCCTTCCCTTTTTGACGTATTCACCTGCAATTTCCGCAGATTTATCCCATAATTCAATATTAAACCAATCGGTAGTTTCTGCTTTTGTTTTATAATCCCATCTTGATACAGCGAGTGAAAAAGTAGTTTTTACTTTACCCGATTCAAAATATTTAACATCCGGATCTTGTCCCGCTCTTCCTACTATTACAACTGAATTCATATATACACCTTTTTCTTTCATGTAAATTATAAAAAAAAATTATTATTTTTGCAAAAATATGTTTAAAATTATGAATTTTATATCGGGAATGTTAATACAAAAATTACCGCATCTTCCTTACATCTTATTAAACCGTTAAGCTGAGCTTCATATAAAGCGTTTAATATTTTACCTATATCAGGGCCTTGATTAATATGTAAAAGTTCCATAATGTCAACGCCGTCAAGTAATTTTTCGGGAGGTTTTATTTCATTCCGTTTTAGAATATATTCATTAAGCAGATTTGTTAATCCTAAAATATTTTTTTCCACCATTTCATCCGTCACTTTTTCGCCTCTTGCGGATAACCTGTCAGCCATAGCCAATAAAATGACATCTATAACATTATCATCCATTTTTCTGTAAAATTTCAGAAATGCTTTTTCTCCCGCAGACTCCGAACTTAGTAACCCTGACGGATATATATGATATTTAATTAGTGTTTTTATATACTCCGTTTGCTTTTTGGAAAATTTTAATTCTTTTAAAACAGGAACTGCTAATTTTGCGCCTGCTTCATCGTGTTTAATGAACCTGTGACGTCCCGTATCTTCTTCTATTGTCCAGCAAGAGGGTTTACCTATATCGTGCAAAAAAGCAGCCAGCTTCAAAAAAGCAACTCTTTTTACCGCACCGAATGACGTATTATCCAAATGGATTTTTATTACATCATCTCCCTCTTCATATTTTAACTGAATTTGATTTACCGTTTCAATCAGATGATGAAATAAATCCAAGTGATGGTGTGAATTAGGCGGGATTTTTTTTACTTCCTTAAAAATCGGGAATAATTCTTCCAGCATACCTGTTTCATCAAGTTTTAATAATGCGCTGTCCGTGTATTTCCCTTCAAACAATTTTAAAAGCTCCGCGTTTACACGTTCTTTTGCGGGACAATTTATCGTTTTATACAATTTTTTTGATAATTTAATAAGGTTTTCATCAATATCAAAACCCGTACAGGAATGAAAACGAAATATTCTTAAAAGCCGTAAAGGATCATCTTCAAAATTTTTATCTGATATTCCTCTTATTTTCTTATTTCTAATATCATCAATCCCGCCGATTATGTCAATAAATTCCGATTTATTACAATCAAAAGCAACGGCATTTATAGTTAAATCACGCCGTTTAATATCTTTTTCCAAATCGTTTTCAACCGGAACCGTAATATCAATATAATTTATTTTATCTTTTAACACTATCCTGTATATTTTATTTATTTTATCAAGTTCTATAAAATGAGCATCCAAATTATTTGCCAGGTTTTGAGAAAAAGTTTTAACATCATCACAGCAAACAATAATATCACGATCAGTGCTTGTTTTTCCCATTAAAACATCCCTGACAAATCCCCCGACAATATAGCAGGGAATATTACAAATAAAAGGTTTTATTTGCAGGAGTATTTTATCGTTTTTTATAATTTCCGCATATTTATTCATTATTCACTCCTATAATAACGGAAGTCAGTGCGGCGGCGAGAGCAGTGTCCGCACGGTAAATAAGTTTGCCGAGTGTAATTAAAGGGATATTATTCTTTTTGAAAAATTCAAATTCACTCTCCGAAAACCCGCCTTCCGGACCTATTATAACCAAAATTTTCTTTTTTTTATTTAATTTGCTTTTTTTTGAATAAGTTAAAAAATCATCATTAGCATAATGTTCCGCAAAAACTATTATCTGTTCAAAATCATTTATAACATTTTCAAGTGTCGTAAGATTGTAAACTTTGGGTATATCTGCTCTTTCGCATTGTTTAACCGATTCAAGAGCTATTTTTTGCCATTTTTCAATTTTATTTTTAATTATGCTTTCTTTTACCGCACAATTATCCGTATGTAAAGGAATAATGCCTTTTACTCCGAGTTCCGTCGCTTTTTGAATTGAGCTTACCTGTGCATCCGAGTTTAATACACTCTGAGCTATATAAAGTTCAATATCCAATTTTCTTTCTGACTTGTATTGCTTTTCAATTGTACAGGCAAAGTCATTTTTGTTAATTTCACTTAATTTTGTCTCATACTGTATTTGGTTTTCATCCAGAAATAAAAGCCTTTCTCCTGTTTTAGAACGTAAAGCCTTGATAACGTGCTTATATAACTCGTTATCGGAAATAAATATTTTGTTATCTTTTATATTCTCTGATTTTATTAAAAAATGAGGCATATATTAATTATAATGCTTTACATAATTTGTGTAAAATTATATCATTTTATTATGAGTGAAATTTCAACTGCATTAATAGAAGAAGCGGTATATAAACTGTGTTTTGATGCAAATACCTGCCTTAACAAAAGGATTTACGATAAAATTCTTGAGGTATATGCTTCAAAAACTTGTGTCTGTAAAGATATTGTATCCGATATATTAAAAAACGCCAAAATAGCTTACGAAAAAAAAGTTCCTCTTTGCCAGGATACGGGCATTGTAATAGTCTTTATTGAGATAGGACAGGAAGTTAAGATAACAGGCGGACTCTTAGATGATGTTATTAATTCTGCGGTTGAGAAATGCTATAAAGAAAACTTTTTTAGAAAATCTATTGTGCAAAATGCAATATTTAACAGAAATAATACTAAAACAAATACCCCTGTCATAATTCATACAAAAATTATACGAGGCCAAGAAATTAAAATAACGGTATTAATAAAAGGAGCGGGTTCGGAGAATAAAACAAAATTAAAAATGATGCTTCCGACATCAAGCGAAGAGGATATAATAAAAACTTGTTCGGAGATTGTAATTTCAGCAGGAGAAAACACTTGTCCTCCTTTATTTATTGGAATAGGTATAGGTTCAAGTTCTGAAAATGCATTAATAATGTCAAAAAAAGCACTTTTTGAAGATGAATTTTCACTTGAAGAACTTTCTTTGTCGGAAAAAATTAAGGAATATATCAATTCACATTCACCTGAAAAATATGGCAAAAATTACGTGTCAGAAGTAAATTTAAAAACATCTTCAACGCACATAGCCTGCATGCCGGTCGCAGTAACATTAAATTGCCACTCGGACAGGTTTTCAAAGTGTACAATTAATAGGGACGGTATAAAATATGAGCATCAGTTTCCTGATTTTATTGAAATTTCAGGCACAAATGAGAAATTAAGAGAAGTTTATAGCGAAGATACAGAAACGCTAAGAAATTTAAAAGCAGGCGAGAAGATATTGCTTACGGGAGAAATTTATGCGGCAAGGGATATGGCGCATAAGAGAATGTTCGAAATGATTTCAAGAGGAGAAGAAATTCCGTTACAAATAAAGGATAAGATAATATTTTATGCCGGACCGTGTCCTAATAAGCCCGGTGAAATTATTGGTCCAATAGGACCGACAACAGCAGGAAGAATGGATAAATACGCAATAGAATTCTATAAACTGGGTTTACTTGCATCTATTGGCAAGGGCGGAAGAAATAAAGACGTTGAAAAAATAATAAAAGAAAAACATGCTAAATATTTTACGGTATGCGGAGGAATTGCCGCTCTATTGGCAGAAAAAGTCAAAAAAAGCGAAATTATTGCATTTGACGATTTGGGTACTGAAGCAGTATATAAATTGGCAGTTGAAAAATTTCCGTTAACCGTTGAAATCTAATAATCAATTAAGATTAATGAATTTATTGACTCTATATAGTATTTTTGTTAAATTTGCTTTATTGGCAGAAAGTTAAGAAAATAAAATATTATTAATTTCGGGACTAGTATGATTAGCAAATTTAAAATACCTTTTTTTCTCGTTTTTCTTGGTTCTATATTTGTAATATTTATGTCAGTATTTTGGGGAATAAATTCAAGTTTTTTTGATGATGATATAAATTGGGGTTTGTATGCTATAGCAAATGAAAATATTTTTGACTGTTTGAAGTTTAATTCTATACACGGCGGAGGATATTTGGGGCTGTTTCTATGTAAATTTTTATCCTTCGGATTGCCAAATTATTGGGGATTTCACCCGAGTGATTTTATATGTATACCGGGCTGTATAATTAAAGGGATTTTTATTTGCATTACATTGTTTATTTTAACAAAATTTTCTTCAATATATTTTAAAAACAAATTAAATTTTGCTTTAATTTATTTAGTTTTAGCAGTATATTATATTTTGGATATATTTTTTTCACAAGCAGCTGTAGCTATATGTAATTACAATTATTACAGATATTCTTTTTCCCTTATTTTTTACGGTATTTTTATATATTATATATACTTAGCTACAACTTTAAAAATAAAGAGAACAAATTGGTTCTGGCTTATAGCAGTAAGTTTGTGCGGTTATATTGCAGGCACTTCTGTTGAGATTACTTTTGAATCAATTGTAATTTTAACTTTGCTAATTATAGTCTATAATGTAATAACCTTACTTGTTTTTAAAAGTGTTAAAAATAATAATTTTAAAAAATCTTATGTATTTAATTTGGATAAAAATTTCTTTATACCTGTATTTTTTATGTTCTTAGGAATAATACTTTTTGTAACTTCAGATAAATTTAATGATGTTACATCTTACAGATGTAATCTTGTGGATACAATTCCTCTAATAATAAAGGAATTTTCAATAGCTTTTTTAAATTTATATGTGATTAAATATGGGCTATATTGGGTTACATCAATTATTATAGCAGTAATGACAAGTATTATTGCAGTCAAAAGGAACGAATTTAAAAAGATATTGTTTCCTTTATTTATGCAAATTTCTCTTATGATTGCAATTTTTTCATTAATTATGGGTACAACAACTTTTTACATTCCCGGTCAATTTTGGTTATCTCATATTAACTTAAAATTTTTAATTGCATTTTTATTTTTATATCCGTTTTTAATTATGCTAAGCTACCTTTTAAAGAATTGGACACGACAATCTAATAAATTTGGGAAACTTATCATTTTTAGTATTAATAAAATAATTCTTATACTTTTAATTATAGAAATAATTATTTTGAAGGTAAATTCCGAATATATTTTTTCTAAAAATTCCTTTTACTATAATATAAAAAAATCATATTATATTTGTGAGAAAATAATAAGATTTTATTCACTTCAAGATAAAATTCCGGAATTACCGGCAGAGTATATAGAAGATATATTAGGTGCCAATAGAGAAGGGAATGCATCACTTTTCCGTCCTGAACTTATAGACAAGGAAACAAACTTATATAAAGAAACTATGTATTTTAATGTATATTATTATAAAATATACAAAAATCAGGGAAATATACCTCAAACTTATCAAATAAGTGATTCTGCTATGAAAAAATTTAAAACCGACGGAGGCAGTTTTACGGAAGATGAATTAAATAAATTGAAATTTTCAAATTTATTTAATGAAAATTTTGTATTAAATAAGAACAATAATTAAATATGTGTTCTTGACTATAAAGTATGATATTGTAGAATTAAAAATATCGGGATACTCTGCCGAGCGAAATGATTTAGTATCATTTCGCGATAGGTAGCAGTTTGGTCCCAAGCTTATTGAAAATTAAATAACATTATCGGGATGTAGCGCAGACAAATTTTGCGTAGGCTGAAGCGAAGCGAAATGCCGAAGTAGCACCGAAATAGCGAACGACTTTTGCGAAGCAAATAGTG
>CANRHJ010000025.1 GCA_947630355.1 Candidatus Gastranaerophilales bacterium
GATTTTTAAAGTAATAATACCTTTTGCTGCAATCTTGCATCGGATTTGAGCAAAACGGAGAGTCCTTATATTTCAAATATACAGCATTCTCTACTATAAATAGGAAAAAGACAAGAAGAAAAACATTTATCAGTACAAATTTGAGTCCCCTTTTCAAATAAATCCCCTTTATACTTTCTTTTATCAGAATAATTATAACATGAGAATTAACATATCCGAAAATGTTGCCTCAAAAAGGTAATCATAAATTATGCACTCCACGATTGTCATACAGAAAAACACCTGATATTAATATCAAAACAAATTCAAATTACACATTTGTTTATATGCGCAATATTTACAATTATCATCGTTTTTTTCAACAGGATTATAATTCATTTCCTCTATATTTTTGTAAACATAAAGTATTTTTTCTTTAATAATTTCATTATCAGTATCGCTAAGCGGAGTATAGAAATTTTGCATAGGTTCTTCAACAAATATAATACCGGCACGCGAAACCTTAAAATTCGGATTTAAAAGCTCTAAAGCTAATTTATAAAATCTTAATTGATTAAGATAATGTTCATATTCACCACCATCAGTTATTTTTGACTTAGCTTTGGCTGAACCTGTTTTATAGTCATACAGTTCAAAAGTTCCGTCTGAATTTTTTTCTATTCTGTCAACAATACCTTTTATCTTATATTTTTCAAGGGGGATATTTGAAAGATAAAGCTCCGTCGAATACAATCGCGAAATCGGAGTTTGAACAATATCTTTATAGAAATTATCCAGAGATTTAAAACCCCTTTCTTCCAATTCTTTACGTTTATCGGGCGAATCAAATTTTTGCAAATCCAAAGCACTTTTAAAACTTGAAAGAAGTTTATCTTTTGACGGATACGAAAGTGTTTGCATGGCATACTTAAACGTATAATCAAGTGATTTATGTATTGCGCTGCCGTATGATGCCGCACTTAAATCTTCATTATAAACGGGAATTTTTAATACTTCAGAATACAAAAAGCATCTCGGACAGGATATATATGCATTCATAGAACTCGGACTTAATATGAAATTTTGCATTCCGGCTTTTATTTCGGAGTGAAAAGCCGTTTTATAATCATATTTACATTTCGTCAAAGAAGAAACTATTTCAAAAGCATATTCATTTTTTGATAATTCGTGATTAAAAGTTTCAACCAAGTCTTCATTTTCATTGACGGCATTAGAAATATATGCGGTTAACTCCTGCGGATTTCCGTCCGTAGAATTTGAAAAAGAGAGAGACAAATAATGTTTTGCTCTCGTAATACCCACGAACAAAAGTCTGAGTTGTTCAGATTTAACGGCTTGATCCAAATCTTTATTATCTGTATCTTTTACTATAGGAAGCGACATTGTTCTCGTAATACGTTTCCCCTCCCACTTTTTGGCCGTTAAATTGGGAATAAAAACATAATCAAATTCTCTTCCTTTTGAACTGTGCATAGTTAAAAGCTGAACTGCATTTTGAGTATATTCTTCTTTATCTATCAATATCGGAATACTGCTTTCAAATGCCGAATCAATATGGCTGATGAACTCTGATAATGTTATTAAAGGATTTCTGAATACCAAATTTTCTGCTTCATCAATTATTTTTTTTATTGCATATATATTATCAATTCTGTTTATTTCACAATTTACGAAATAATTTAAAATCCCCGTTCTGTTAATTGTCTCAATAATCAAATTCTTTACATTTTCAGATGATTGCACTTTTTTAAGGAAATTAAAATCATCTAAAAATTTCATAACAGCGTATTTATTATTCCACTTATAGCTGTCAAAATTTAAGGTTATGTTGGAAATCAAATCTTTATGATTTAATCTGCTTTGCTCCAGCAGAAATTTATAATCTTCCAAATCGAATTTAAACGGTTCCGATATTAAAAGAGCAAAAAGCTTATCAGCATATAATAAATGGTTATCAAGCATTTTAAGATAAAAATAAATGAGGATGGAAGAACTTATTTCAAAAATACTTTTATTTGATTTTATTTGATATTGAATATTTTTTGCTTCAAGTAATTTTGCAAAAACGGATAATTCGGAATTTTCTCTCGTTAAAACTGCGATTTTGGATAAATCTTTTTCCCCTTCGTTGTTTTTGGGGAAATCACTTGAATTTATCAAATTTTCTATTTGTGAAACCGTAAAATTATTCTCTTGAGTAATATCGGCAAAGGAATGAAGTTGAATTTTTTTGTTTAAATTAACTATATCTTCATTTTTTGCCGTTAAACGTTTTGAGATTTTATATTTGGCAAAATTTTTATTGTCAACCAGTCTTGTTTTATCCTGAGAAATAACATTATAACTAAAGTCTAAGATATTTTGAGTCGAGCGGTTATTTTCATTAAGACAAATTACCCGGACAGAGGGAAAATGTAAAAGAAATTTTTCAAGCGTATCAGTTCTTGCGCCTTGAAATTCGTATATAATTTGGTCATCATCTCCGACAACAAATACATTATCACACCCGGAGCCTTCCGCTAATTTATATACAATACTGTTTTGCGCAAAATTTGTATCCTGATATTCATCAACAAGGAAATATTTATATTTGGAAGCAACTTCTTTTAATAAATCCGAATTATAATCAAAAGTATCAAGTACAAGAACTATCATATCGTTAAAATCAATAAGGTTATTCTTTTTAAGAGCAATATCATAGGCTTCGTATATATTCCAAGCTTCCTGAGCCTTTCCCATTTTTTTCTTATGAGCTTCAAAAGATTTGATAAAAGTAGGAACGAGTTTGCCTTTTTGTTGACGTTCGTTATATTCAGCCGTTAAATCGTTCATTTTCCCCGTCCAAAGAGGATGTGTTTCCAAAACATCAAAATATTTCTCTTTTGTTATTCTGTTAGATTTAATTTCATCAACGGCATCAAGCAATTCGGGTATATAATAATATGAATCGCCCCATTTTGTCTTGTAATAAGTGATATTCATATTGTCGATGACTTCTCTCATAATGTTACGTTTTGTAATATCATCAACAATACTTACCCCATCAAGAAGTTCAAATTCATGCGGATAGTTTTGTATAATCTCATTACAAAAAGCATGGTAGGTATTAACCGTGACGGCCGCCGCATTGGTGCCTATTTCTTTTATAAGTCTTGCCTTCATTTCATTTGCTGCCGCTTCTGAATATGTTAAACATAATATTTCTTCGGGAAGAATATTATTTTCAAGCATATGTTTAATTCGATGTATAATCGTAAAGGTTTTACCCGTACCTGGACCCGCCAGAACCATTACCGGACCTTCTATAGCATTGATACACTTAAGTTGATTTTCATTTGGAGTAATCGGCATATTTTAATCCCCGTTCTATTTTATAATATTATTTCCGATTTTTTATAAAAATACAATAAGTTTATATCTTTGAAAAATTTAGTAAAGATTTAATGGCAAAAAATAATTTCAGGAATTTTAATACATATACGGATTGAGGAAATATGAAATTATCATTTGGGAATATAACCTTTAAAGCAGCCGCTTTAAAAGACTATAATATAAGAAAACAAGGAATAAAATTAAATTCCGAAAACGATAGTTTTATAAAACAAAAATCCATAAGTTTTAAACAGAAACCAAGACCTATATACATAATTACCCAAGAGGGCAAATATACAAAATATGATACGCTAAACGATGCCGCAAAAGAAATAGGCTTAACAAATCAAGCTCTTTCCGCAGGAATAAAGAATAAATCAATAACGGCAAATAAATACATAATAGTATTACCGGAGGAAATAGAAGAGTATAATCAAGACGGCGAATTAATAATATCACGTGAAAAAATTGATAATATAATATCAAGGTTTGAGAAAAAAAAGAACATAAAACCCAAAGGCCCGCAAAAAGCAGTTTACGCAATCACAAGAGAAGGTAATTACAAAAGATTTAATAATAAAACAGATGCCTCGCAAATATTAAATATATCAGCTGAAGGGATAGCCGCTTGTATAAATCATAAGGCATATACAGCGGGCGGATATGTTTTTGTTAACGCAGATGAAGTTGAAATACAAGGCGAAGCTGAATGTATTCCCGATGAAGAAAAGATAAAAGAATTGTCAAAAATATTTGAAAAGAAATACACTAAACGCGAACACCCAAAGGTGTTTTATTCAATAGATTTTAACGGCAATTACAAGAAATTTCACGATAAGGAAGAAGCCGCAAAAGAATACGGCGTAATGCAGTCGGGGATTTCTTCATGCCTGCGGCATAAGAGTTATACTTGCGGCGGGTATATATTTGTCAAAGCTGAGGAAATAGAAAAAACAGATAAATCCGGCAATACAGAAGTTGACGAAAACAAGGTTAACGAGCTGATAGAAGCCGCAAATGAAAACAGTAAAATATGCAGAATATATGCAATTGATAAAACGGGGAAATACATAAAATTTCCGAGCATAAGCACGGCGGCAGAAGAGCTTAATGTGTCAAATAATATAATATCAATGCATTTATCAAATCAAATTCAAAATCCTTTTAAATACGCTTTCGTAAGAGCAAACGATGTGGAAATAAAAAATAAAGACGGCACTACTCAATTAGACACGGAAAAGCTGGAAGAAATAAAACAGCGAATAACCGTCCCCGAAAGATCTAACAGGGTGAAATTATACGCCGTTGATGCACAAGGCAATTATAAATATTACAAAAGTATACAGGATGCAGCAGATGATATAGGCATAAACAGAACATCCGTATACCAATGTTTAAACGGTCTTGCTTGCACCGCTAACGGTTATGTAATTATTCCCGCAGATAAAGCGGAAACAGAAAACGAAAACGGCGAAATAATCACTGATGAAAATAAAATAAAAGAGTTAAACAAGTCCATAAGATTATTCAGTCAAAGAAAAAGCACTCCCGTGTACAAAATAACAAAAGAAGGGAAATTTAAGAGATATAACTCAATAAAGCAGGCAGAAAGAGAGAATAATCTTTGTCAAAGCGTTATTCTAAGATCAATAAATAAACGTATGCCGTTAAATTCAATAGCATTTATACCGGCATCTGAAGTGGATACTTATGATGAAAACGGCAATTACATCACACAAAAAGAAATTCTGAAAAATTATTATAAAAATATTTTCGGAGAATTTAACAGAAAAGAGTAAAGGTAAACATTATGAGAATATTATTTAATCCGACAATAAATCCGATAAAAACAAGTTTTACACAACGCAAAAAAGCGGTATATGTTTTTAACAAGGATTATGAATACAGAAAATATAACAGTCAACAAGAAGCATCAGAAAGCTTAGGGATTCCAATAAGCGGTATATCAGCCTGCGCGGCAAACAGAATAAACAGCACATACGGCTATATAGTTTTTAATGCGGAAGATATTGAAAAACGGGATGAAAATAATAATATAATAATAGACGTAAACGACAAACAAGATAGATTTAACTCTGCATATAAAAACAAAGGCAATTCCGTAAAAAAAGTAAAGAACGGAATATATGCCGTAGACAAAGACGGGAATTTTACCAAGTTCAAAACGAAGAAAGAAGCCGCTCAAGCTTTGGGCTTATCTATTGATGTTGTAAAAAGATGCATGAAACATAATTCCATAGCAAACGGTTCATACCTGCTGCTTTATGCGGAAGATGTTGAAAAACAGGATGAAAACGGTGAAAATACAGCTGACTTATGCAAAATAAAAAAACTTACGAAAAAATTTGAATATCATAACGGTAAAAATCCCATATATGCAATTGATGAAAACGGACAATATCAGAAATATGAGAGTCTTTTAGATGCCGCCGAGAAACTGTCCATTTCGCATTCAGACGTAAGCAGAAGCTTAAATGATAAAATCCGGGTCAGAAACGGATTTGTTTTTCTGAGAGCCGAAGATGTTGAAAAGTTTGATGAAAACGGCGATACCGTTGTCGATACAGAAAAGCTCAATAAATTAGCGGAGCTTAAAAGAAATAAAATCGGAAATGACAATAAAAGCTTATGTGTATACAGAATTACCAAAGAAGGAAAATTTAAAAGATACGGTTCAATAAATGAAGCTTCAAGACAGACAGGCATAACAGGGGTTACAATAAAAGCTCATCTTTTAAACAAAACGGCTACAAAGGATAATCAAGCATTTATTTCGGCTTCCGACGTTGATATATATACACCCGATGGAACCATAAAGCCAAACAAACAAGTTTTAAGAAAATTTTATAAAGATATTTTCGGAGAAAAAGAAAAAATAATTCTTACAAAAAATTCTTCAAATGGTTATCTCTTCCGCCGATAGGGATAAGTCCTTTTTTCTCGCACAGTTCATTCAAACTATTAATGCTTGCGGAGTCTATATTTTTATATGCCTGATGATAGCTTTCCGTTGCAATAAGTTTTCCTTTGAATTTATCCTTTAAATAATTGATAAAATTTTCGGGATGATTTGTTCGTTCAGTGATATAAAAAGGATGCGCCAATGCCAATAAAACATTATTATCAGATTTAAATGCATTACAAATTTCATCAACAGTATTTTCACTTTGTACTTTAAATGTATTATCTGCCAGCAAATGAGGTTCAAATGACTTTCTGATATTTATAATACTTTGATTTTCACAAACATCGTATGGCACAAGTTTCATATCTTTTAAATTACCCAATGCTTTTCCTTTAGAAGCTTTAGACATAATTTCGGAATAATATTTTTCGGGGTCTTTTAATTCGGACTCAGCAAGTCTTGTCACGGCCAGCTTTGTCTGTCCGTAATGATGCACACGCCAATGTAAATTCATGGAAAACATATCTTTTGTCATATCGGTATTATAAATTTTTGAAAATTCTTCCGTTGAAAATTTAACGTCGGGAAATTTATTTTTAATTTCATTTATAAAATTATTAATCATATTAAATCTTTTTGAATGCAATTCTTTGAGCATATTACGTAAAGTTTCACTAAAAGGATTAATACAAAAAGCAAGAACTTCGCTTGTTTCGGCAGGATTTGAACTTTTATCCGCAAGATGAGCAAAACTCAATTCCGCAGCGGGAATAAAATTAATATGTTTAAATTTATCGGGATTTTTAGCAATAACAGATAAAGCTTCAATAACACCTCCGACACCGTCGTGATCGCTTAAAGCAAAGGTAAAATTGGATTTAGTTTTTTCAAATAGTTCATCGCCGTACTTTGCAGCCTGATCTAATATATCTTTTACACAAGCTTTTCCGTCGGAATAATTTGAGTGAGAATGTAAATCAGCTTTAAATATACCGTTCGCAATATTTTCAGGCGTATAAACATAATTTTCACGTTTCAAACTTTTAATAATATTGAGAAATTCGTCTTTATCTTTGACACAAGATAAAGACTCAGGTTCAATTTTGATGCCCAAATGTTTTTCTAAGCCTTTCGCCAGAGCGCTTCTGTAATTATTGCAATCGGCGGGGATTATTTTATCTGAACTTGATATTTGTTTTACCGATAATTTATTATATCCTTTAATTGCCATTAGAGCCAAAGCGGAAGCAGACAGAATTATTAAACCCGCTTTTATATACTTTTTGTATTTACCACTTAATTTTTGTCGAAAACCGTTTACTTCATTAATTTTATTTTCGCCTATATTGCCTGTAGGTTTTTCATTCAATCTTTGCCGTATAAGGTTTGTTGGCTGATAATTTAATACGTTTTCATTACCAGCTAAGGAAATAAATTTTTGAGTGGCAGTTTTAAAAGGTAAGCACTTGTACGGCGACGATGAGTCGGCGGGAAAGTGTGACACCGGATTAGATTTATATGGATTTGGGAAAGGAAAAACGAACTTATTAATTTTCATCATTTAATCTCATTTCATATATTTGTCTGCGATTTTCCGTATAGTTATTTATAGGGTAAAATCCGCTGATATAATACAAAGGTTGTGGACATTGAATTCTGTTTATATTTTTAAACAAATTAACTTTTTTAATTTTATTTATATCTTCCAAAACCCTTTCTATATCTGAAGTGAAATAAGAATCAATCCATAAAACTTCATCACAATAACCTTTAAAAAGGTTAACCGATTTATTTTTACCGTATTTCATTGTATAACCGTCATAATAAGGAGTAAACTCAGGTAAATATAATTCATCCCTGCTGCCTTTTGTCAGTCTGCCCAATAACGGTTCATACTTTAATTTAACATCATAGTCATTTGAGAAATATTCTGAAAAGTCTTCCTGATCATCACAAGAATATTTAATTAATGTTTTGATAAATTCATACTGCTTATCAATCGGCCATTTATCAAACTCATTTTGCAAAGAAAGTCTTTTAATTATTTTACTTTTTTGCTCCCGCCCCGAATTTATGGCACTTTTTAAAGCCCTGATTTGAGCCGCATTACTGTATTTATAAAAATCATAAGATTTTATGTCATCTCTTAGTTTTTCGGATTGAAGCGAGGAAATAACTTCTTTTCCGTCACGAAAGGATTCAATAAAAAATGCAAAATTTTTAACATCGTCTTTTGTTAAATCTTGCAAACTATTTAAAGACTCATTTTTTCTTTCAAAACAGTCAGACAATAAAATATTATACTCAGCCGCCTTTTCTAAATTTTGATATTCGGAATTTACAAGCTTTTGACATTTTTCTTTATCAAAATTAAATTTCTTTGAATTAATTTCCTCCAAATATTTTTTAACTTGTCTTAACGTCATAATTGACGGGAAAGAATTGTCGTGATTATAGCTTAGAATTCTTTGGTCGGTATTATTCCATAATTTCCCGCTGAATTTTTGAACTATTTTTTTATCTTTATACTCATTATCGCTGCCTTGTAAAATAATATAAGCTCTGTCTATATCACTGCCGGGTATTGCCAATTTTTTACCGACCGAACAAGTATCGTCATACCCTGCCGATATACATTTATATTCATTTCCCTTAAGTTCCGCTTCCGTATTTTTTACCGAATTTATAAATTCAGATTCTATTCTTTGTGAAACTTTTTTTAAATCGGGAAATCCCGTAATGTATTTATAAAATTCAATAAATTTTTGTTTATCTTCGTCAGTTTTTATTTTATTCAAAAAAGAAAGATTTCGTTTTCTGATTAGTTTATTTTCAGGATTATAGATATCATCATGGGAATCAAGATAATTTCCGTGTTTTAACAGTGTATAAAGTGAAATAGCATCAATATAAGAGGTAACATTAATTTGTTGTAATTTTTCAGGACAGCCTTTAAACGAAAGATTACTTTTGTTCAAATACAAATTATAAAACGGCACACTATTGAGAAGTGATGTCCTTTTTTGTGGGTCACAGCAGGGAATTCTTTTTTCTCTTTCCGCAGTATTCTTTATTTGTGGTTTAATCAAACCGTAACGTTTAGTTGAAACGTACGAATTAATTTTATTAACAGTCATAATTCCTAAGAAACTTGATACACTCCTTCCTTATTATAAATTAATATGAATTTGTATTCAATATTATTTTAAAGTATTTTAAGATATATAAAAGAAAAATCAATCGGATTTTTAAGGTGTTTCAAAGCAGAACATTGAATAGGGGAAGTCAGGGTTAAAATAAAGCTATGCGCCGCAAATAGAGAGGTTTTTCGTTCTTGTTGTTTTAATTGTTTGTTTTTATATTTTACTTTTTTTATGTATTTTATCCGCCTTATCTGCAGTAAATGTAGAAAGTATCGGAAGTATGCCGTAATATAATATTGCAAACACCAATGTAGGTCTGATTACGTTTATTCCCTGAATGTATTTGTCCAGTTTAGGGTTATTGATATTAGCTTGCCTGAATTTTTCGATAAATGCTTTTGTATTATTTTGTATCATTTTATCAATTTTATAACCGCCAAATACACTTATGGCAGTTGTTATAATTTTATTATAAATTAACGGATTTTTCCTGTCCTCTTTAATTTTTTTTGATTTTTTTGTTCTGATAACGGATGAAATTGCAAGTAAAATATCCGTAGCTATTGTCATATTTCTTGTGATATTTGCATCATTTTGACTGTGTTTTTCGACAAAATTTTGAAAAGCCGAAGCATTTAAGACTTTACTAACTCCTTTTAGCGCAGTATTATTAAAGCCTTTAAAGCTTACATTATCTTTATAAAACGGTGCAAATACCGGATTATAGGCATCCTTTTGGGAATAATTATTTTTTTCTCTTTTATTTCTTTCGGGGAAAAGTTTGTTCATAAAAAAAGGTATTAAAGCAACGGCAATAACTGATTTAGGTATTGCGGTTATCAGCGGGGGTGTATTTTTTATGAGCTGTTGGGCAAATTTATAATTTTTTGAATTCAAAAGCGTTTTCCCATTTTGAGTGAAGCATTTAAGCGCATTGTCATTTATATAGTTTTGCGGATTTTTATTAATATGATTAATGGCATTTTCAACAGGCAGCGCAACCAGTTCGGCTATGGCAAATTTTATGAGTCCTGAAGAAATGGAATCCGCTATGGCATATTTTTTATTTTCTTTATCGGTTTTAGGTGTCAGCGCAACACAAGCGGGCCTTACAAAAACGGACATTATGAATGTAGTACCTGCTATAAAACTTGCAGGATGATTAGCAGCCGTCTCTAAACTCTTCAAAAGAAATTTATTGTTTAATCCGCTTTTAAAATTTATTACGTTGTCTGGCCCTGTTATTTTCATAGTTAATTTTTCTTATTTAAATTATAATAAAAAAATGAATTGTATTGATTATATAAAGTCAGAAATAAAATTTTTTAGCGTATTTGAAAAAATATTTTATCCGTCGGTAATATTTTCGATTATTATAATATCTGTATTGACAAAAGACAGTAAAATTGCATTAATTTCGGCGATATGCGGAGTAACATACACACTGTTTGCCGGAAAAGGTAAAGTTTATTGCTATTATATCGGAGTTACCGGCACTTTCCTATACTGTTTAATATCGTATCAAAACGGTTTTTACGGGAATATGGCTTTATACGGTTTGTATTTCCTGCCTATGCAAATATGGGGAATATTTAAATGGAAAAAACATTTGAACAAAGAAAAAAATGAAATTATAAAAACAGAATTAACCATAAAAGAAAAAATAATTTACTTAATAATTACAACGATTTTAACCGCAGTAATATATGTATTTTTAAAGTATAGCGGGGGAAAAAGTCCCCTAACGGATTCTTTTATAACGGGATTTTCCGTATTAGGTCAGTTTTTGACACTCAAAAGATGTCTGGATCAATGGTATGTATGGTTTATTGTTAATTTAGCATCAGTTATAATGTGGTTATACGCATATTTGAACAGCTCAAATTATCTCGCAACACTCTTAATGTGGATTATTTATCTGATATTATCGGTTTATTTCTTCATAAAATGGAAAAAAGATATGAGAAATTTATAAAAAAAGACTCACGAAACCAAGTAAAGATTTAATTTTTCGTAAGTCTTTTTTATCAAATTAACCGATTTTATTTACCGACATTACATCTTTTTAAAGAAAGCTTCTATTTTATCAAAAGGAATAATTTCTTTTTTGTCATATAAGTCAGTATGAACAGCATTGGGAATAATAAATAATTCTTTATTTTTACCTTTAAGTTTTTTAAAAGCATCTTCCGAGAAGTATCTGCTGTGCGCCTTTTCACCGTGAATAACAAGAACGGGATTTTTAATTTCACCTGCAAAAGCAAGAATGGGTTGATTAATAAACGACATACAGCCGACACTGTTCCAACCGTCATTTGAATTTAAAGAGCGTTTATGATAGCCTCTTTCGGTTTTATAGTAATCATAGTAATCTTTAACGAAGAAAGGAGCATCCGCAGGCAAAGGATCAACAACACCGCCTGCCCTTTTGTATGTGCCTCCGTTTTGAATATTTTTATAATCTTCAATTCTCTGAGCATTTAATTGCTTTTTCATTTCATACCTTGCATTTTCATCCGTTTTATCAAAATATCCGTATGCATTAACTCTTGACATATCATACATAGTGGAAGCAACGGTTGCTTTAATTCTTGTATCAAGTGCCGCAGCATTTAAAGCCATACCGCCCCAACCGCATATTCCTATAACACCTATTTTTTCGGGATTTACATTATCCTGCACGGAAAGAAAATCAACGGCAGCCATAAAATCTTCGGTATTTATATCAGGTGATGCCATATAACGCGGTTCACCTCCTGATTCTCCCGTGTATGATGGATCAAACGCTATTGTTATAAAACCTCGTTCTGCCATTTCTTGTGCATATAAACCTGATGACTGTTCCTTTACGGCTCCGAAAGGACCTGCAACCGCTATCGCAGGCAACTTGCCTTTTGCATCTTTTGGTGTATACATATCGGCAGCAAGCGTAATTCCGTATCTGTTCACAAAAGTAACCTTCTTATGTTCAACCGAATTACTTTTTTCAAATGTCTTATCCCAAGACTTTTCTAATTTCAATGTTTTTGCTTCTGTCATATTTTGAACTCCCATAATTAATAATATCGAAAGACAAACTAATAAAATATTTTCGAAAAAATTTCTTTTACATTCACAATTACGAAATTTTAGGCCGGCAATTTTTTTAAACATTTAAACCTCAATTCTTTTTAGAAATTTTGCTGGATTTCCCGCCACAATAGTATTTGCTTTAACATTTTTAGTAACGACACTTCCCGCACCTACTATTGCACCATCTTCTATAATGACACCCGGTAATATAGTACAATCCGAACCAATCCATACTTTATTACCTATTTTCACGCCGTTTGGAGTTAAATTAGCTCTTTTATCAGGATTAAAGTCATGATTTAATGTTGTAATAGTTGTGTTATGACCTATTAAAACATCATCACCTATTTCAATCCCGCCTTGATCCTGAAAACGGCAGCAAGAGTTTATAAATACATTTTTACCTATTTTTATATTTTTCCCGCAATCAGTATAAAACGGAGGAAAAAGACCAAAGGATTTATCTATCTTCCTTCCCGTTAATTTTGACATCAATTCTGTAATTTCATCTTTTGTATGGTAAGAGCTGTTTATTTCCATAGTGATTTTTATGGCTTCGCTGCTGTACTTATGAAATAATTCAAAAAGTTCCGAGCCTTTCTCAACATAAGTTCTTTTTTTCATGAGTTCTCTAAATTTATTAATATCCATATACTATCCCATAATGCTCTGATTAAAAACAGTGCAGTCCGTTCGTTTGTATTCTATAAGCTTGCATTAAAAGACTACTTATACTATTATATAAAAAATTTGACAAAATTGCTATGAATAAATAAGGGAAATTACAAATGATAAAAAAAGGTTTTACACTTGCGGAAACTCTTATAACATTAGTAGTAATAGGCGTAATTGCAGCAATAACGATACCTGTTTTACATGCTGATTATAATATGTAAATCGGTTTTTCACTTTTATAAGTTCGTTTATTTCTTATTACCCATTTTCATTATACATAAAATAGTGCAAATAAGACCTAATAATACCGGCAGTATTGACCATAAAATTGTGAATATATTTAATTGAGTAGAGTAAAATGGAGTATTTAAATCTATTTTACCGTTTTTTCTGTTTTGATAAAATGACTTGAATTTATTAAACATTCCTAAAGATGAAATTTCTACACAAATTATTTTTCCGGAGTTATTTCTGACATATATATCATACAAGGTAGTGGTGTGAACTTTTTTACTATTATGATGGGTGTTTTTAAAACGATGTGAAGGACCGTATAATTCTTTCCTGCTGTCATAATATATTCTGTTATGGTCATCTTTTTTTATTGTATCTTTCCTTATATCGGTTATATTGTTGATATTAAACCATTTTTCATTTACAATTTCTTTTTTTATATTCAGGGTTGTATATTTACAAGTCCCGTTAGCTTCGCAATTCATAGTATCAGTTAGGACAACCGACGGAATAAATAATATAGCTACTCCGATAAATATTGTAATTATGCCTATAATTACACCAACAATCGGATTTTTATTTATATCAACTTTCATATTACACCCTCACTTTCCTTTAGTATTTTATAGTTATTAATAATACTTTAAATCATTTAAATATATTAATAATAAATTTTTCAAACAGATTTCACTTTTTTGCAATTTTTAAAGATAAACACAGTGATAAAATTTATTTATCGGGAAAGTTTTTGGTGCTATCATAAGGCAAACGGAGGTATACAAATGTCTAATAATTTAAAAACATTAAAAGAACTGTTTAATGATCGTATATATTCTATTCCCGACTATCAAAGAGGATATATTTGGGATGAACAGCAGTTAGCAGATTATTGGGAAGATTTACAAAATATTAAAAACACTCCGCACTATATGGGGGTTCTGTCGTTAAAAGCCAGAGAAGATGAAAATAACGCTTTTGAGGTTATCGACGGACAGCAAAGATTAACCACAAGTATCATTCTGTTACAATCAATTATAGAATTTGCAAAAAATAATAATTTTAAAAAAGTGGACAACAAAATATATTTGTCAGATGCAGGCAGCGAATATTTAGAAAATATAGAAAACAGATTTTTGTTTGAAATCAACGTAAGGACAGGCAAACGCATCTATAAATTTCAATATATTTGTGACGAAGCAAGCAATTTATGCTTTAATTATGAAATATTAAATGAACCCAATGCTCCCCATCTTCAAAAAACTTTATATACTAACAAGTTAGTAGGTGCAAAAAAATTTTTCACCGAAAGATTAAAACAATTGTATGGTGAAAATAAAGATGAAGCCTCCGTTAAAATGATTTACGACAAACTGATGAATAAATTAAAATTTAATGAATATATAATAGAGAAAGATTTTGATACAAACGTTGCCTTTGAATCAATGAATAACAGAGGTAAAAGGCTCTCAATATTAGAATTATTGAAAAACAGACTGTTATATCTTACTACTGTTATATCTGATAATGAGAAAGATATAAAAGCTACAAAAGATACAATTGTAAAGGCTTGGTCGGAAATATACAAGCAGCTTGGAAAAACTAAATATAATAACGAAGAACTGCTTGACGATGACTTCCTTAAAACACATTGGATTTTTTACTGGGGATACTCAAGAAAAAAAGGCTGTAATTTTGATGATTTTTTATTAAAAAAACAATTTGTAAGAAAGAAAGTTTATGATATTGAAAACACAACATCAAGTTCAGAATATGAAGAAACAAATTCTGATGACGATGATACTACTGTTATAAATCCGCATAATTTGACTTTAAATCTGATAAATGATTACGTAAAAAGTTTACAGGGAACCGTAGGATATTGGGCGGATTCGTTTAATCCGGCACAAGCCGAAATATATAGGGATAAAGCTGATATAGTCGAGTGGTTGGACAAATTTAACAGAATAAATGCCGGTGCACATTTCCGACCGCTTATAACCGTTGCTCTGCAGAAGTACGGAGAAAATAAATTATCCCATGAAACCTTAGTATCCTTGCTGAAAACAATTGAAAAATTTGTTTTTATCGTTTTTGCGTTAAACCACTTTAGAAGTAACAGCTACGATGCAAAATTTTATAATTATTCAAAAGCTTTATATCACGGAGACAATGGCGTAACAACAGAAGAAATAATTGATGATATGAAAAATATCTTGGAAAATGATTGTTGTTCAAATGACGGCAATATCATAAAAGACTTCTCAATATACATTAAAAAGAAATTTGAAACTGATGAAGGCTACTATGCTTGGGATAAAATAAAATATTTTTTATATGAATATGAAATGTTTTTGACAAAAGATAAAAACAGAGATGCAAAAATTACTCCTGAAATATTATCTGAAGGAAAAGAAAAAACAATTGAACATATATACCCGCAAACAGATACAGACGAATACTGGGTTTTAAGGTTCAATCATTTAACGGATGAACAGAAAAAATATTATAAAAATGCTCTGGGAAATCTTTTATTACTTTCCAGAGCAATAAACTCCGCATTACAGAATTATTCGTTTGATGATAAAAAAAATCCGCAAATGTCTGATGACGGTAAAACTATAAGAACGGGTTATAAGCAAGGGTCTTACAGTGAAATGGATGTAGCTGAAAAGCCCCAATGGACAATAGACGAAATTAATAAACGCAGCCAAAAAATGATAGAATTTTTAGAAAATCGTTGGCAGGTTAAATTCAGCGAAGATTGCAAAAATATATTAATTAATCCGATTAATATATTGCAGATGCAAAAAGATTAATAAAATGGATTTAACGTGTTATTTAAGATAATTCATATTGGAATTATTTAATATATATTTCATACACCCCCAGCCTGTACTCTGCGAATTGCAATCATTATTAGGGTGCGGCACAAGAGAATTATCAAGCATATGAAATGCAAAAATATCTTTACCCAAAGTATTAGGTTTTTTAGTTCCGTTTATATCATAGAAAAATGATGCACATACTCCGGTCGAACTACTGCAAGAAGAACCATCACCAGACGTAAGATGAAACCAGAGAGAAGAACCGTCATCAAGTATAAATCGGTAACAACTTGCATACTCAGAAGGATAGTCACGGCCATT
>CANRHJ010000026.1 GCA_947630355.1 Candidatus Gastranaerophilales bacterium
ACTCCTCAGGTAAGACTCGAACTTACAACCCTTCGGTTAACAGCCGAATGCTCTGCCATTGAGCTACTGAGGAATATATTTTTATACTAACATTAAATTTTTTATTGTAAATACCCACATTTATTTTTATAATAATATTCGTATGTAATTTAAAATTTCGGGAGAATAATATGCTTTTAGGCGTTAACATAGACCATGTTGCAACATTAAGAAATGCGAGAGGCGAAAATGAACCCTCAGTTATTGAGGCGGCAAAAATTTGCATTAATGCGGGAGCAAACGGAATTACCACACATCTGCGAGAGGATAGAAGGCATATAAAGGATAATGATGTTTACTCACTTAAAAAAAATTTAAATTGCAGACTAAATCTTGAAATGGCAGCTACGGAAGAAATGCAGAAAATTGCACTTGATTTGCTTCCCGATGCCTGCTGTATTGTTCCCGAACGCAGGCAAGAATTAACAACCGAAGGCGGGCTTGATGCATTCACAAACAAAGAATATCTTTCAAATTTTGTGAAACCTCTGTTAAAAGCAGGTATTGAAGTAAGTCTGTTTATTACACCGGATGAAACACAAATTAAAGCTGCAAGAGAAATAGGCGCACATTTTGTTGAACTTCATACAGGTGCATTCTCTAATGCATTTAGTAAAAATAATGAAGAATTCGAATTTAAACGACTTTATAATGCTGCCGACCTTGCACATAACTTGGGACTTAATGTTAATGCAGGTCACGGTTTAAATTACACAAATGTTCATAAAATGAAAGAAGTCCCATATTTACATGAATTAAATATAGGGCACAGCATTATAGCCAAATCTGTTTTTGTCGGACTTGACAATGCAGTCAAAGAAATGCTAAAACTAATATAATATTGTTTGTTAACAATTCTTAAAATTATTCTGTATTAGGTCAAAAAAAAGAAATCACACGTTTTATATAAATGAAAATTATAAAGTGAGGTAAATAATGACAAACATCTTTGGAAATATGGAATCATTCGTAAACTCTGCCCCTCAGGCTAACAGAGCCTCACTAAATGAAGGTGTTAAAGTAAGTGAAAGTCTCCCTGCATCGACTTTTAACTCGGAGGACACTGTTCAAATATCTAAGAACAATAAAAAAGAGAAAAAAGGTATAATAAAATCAACAAAAACGTTTATCGCAAATTTTAAAAAGTTTTTTGCTAATTTAGGAACATATACAAAGGGAATCTTTAGAGGCATTAAAAATGGTGCTCTGTTTGGTGCTTTACTGTATACAGCCGGTTCTGCCGTTAACCATTTCAGAAATAAAGCTCAAAAGACAGTTCATCCCAAATTAAATATAGCAATTGCACTTGCAGGTGCCGCTGTCAGTGTCGGCTCCAGTATGTGGAAAGCATCTTTGGAAGCTTCAAGAAAACGTTCTGATATTGAACACACATATATAGGTCATGAAAAATAAGCTTAAGCTGCTGATTTTATTGCGGTTTTTCAACTTACAAGGTTCTTTATCGTAAAATTTTCAATAATATATTAGAGCAAATAAAACAGGCAAAACATATATGCCTGTTTTATTTTTTTTATAATATGTTATAATAACATTCGTATTTAATTTATTTGGAGGTTATTATGAACAGAATTGAACTTTTTAAAAGACATTTAACAGAAAAACGAGCTATAAAAGTTATCGCAGGAATTGATAATTTTAATGAAGAATCTGTTAAAAATGTTATCAATGCTGCGGAAATGGGCGGTGCAAGTGCCGTTGATATCTGCTTCGACGAAAAAATTATTTCTATGGCAAAAAGTATGACATCTTTACCTGTTTTTGTTTCATCAATAGTTCCCGAAGAATTAGCTTCTGCGGTTAAACTTGGTGCTGATGCCATTGAAGTCGGCAACTTTGATGCTTTATACAGAAAAGGACAAAGAATTTCAGCTCAAAATGTACTTGATATTGTAAACGAAACGTTAAGACTCCTTGACGGTCAAAAAACATTCATTTGCGTTACCATTCCCGGACATATTGATATTTCCGAACAAATTTCATTAGCTATGAAGCTGGAAGAATTGAGTATTGATTTAATTCAAACAGAGGGTGCTGCAACGGTTACTCCCGATAAAGCAGGTGCCAGAGGATTATTACAAACTGCAGAAGTTTCAATCTCAAATACAATAGAATTATCAAGAAATACATCAATACCTGTTATGACAGCTTCAGGTATCACAACCACAACAGCTCCGATGGCATTTGCCGCAGGTGCCTGCGCTATAGGTGTTGGCTCATGCATAAACAAATTAAATTCCGTTATTGCTATGATTGCTGTTGTTAAATCACTTGTTGAATCAGTTAATAAATCTTCTGAAAAACATTTGATTAATGCTTAATTTATAAATATAAAGGAGTGTTTTATAACACTCCTTTTTTATGGGGAGTGTTTTTTGAAATCTTTTTTATCAAATTCCGTTAAATATAAATCACTTTCAAAAGATGAGTTGATAATATGTCTTGACAGACTCTCAAGATTTAAACTTCCCGATGAATCATTTCCTGCTGTATTTAATTATATACTTATAAAATCGCTTATAGAACCCAAATTATCAAAAAAAGAAATAGAAAATTTGGATGCAAAAACTGTTTCAAACTTTGTAAAAATTATTTGGAATAAGTCCGTAAACAATGTATACGGTGATAATTGTCCTCAATCCGAAGATAAACCGTTAAAAGCTCTTATTTCTTTTTGTTTTAAAAATTTTGATAAGAGGACTCAAACATTTATTAATACAGATTTAAACATTAGACCAATAATCAATAATCTAAACGAAAAAACCGTTTCTTTAAATTTAAAGTTTTTGATGTATGCGGACAAATACAAACAAATAAAAGATACGGCAGTGTTAAGAGAAAAATTTTTTCTGAAATTTCCCGTAAGAAAGTTAGTTATAGTTGAAGGAATTACGGAAGAAATTCTGCTTCCCGCTTTTGCTAAAAAGTTAAACCATAATTTTGACAAAGAAGGTATCTTTATTTTGGGAGCCGGAGGTAAAAGTAAAAGTCCTTCTCTGTACCTAAAATTAAAAGATAAACTTAAAATTCCCGTTGTTATTCTCTTTGACAGCGATGCTAAAGAAATATTTGATTTACTCGGTAATAATCTTTTGAAAAAAGATTCGGCAATTATTATAAAAAAAGGTGAATTTGAAGATATTATTTCATTAAATCTTATCAAACGTTCTCTAAACAACGAATACAAACCTGCATCACCCGTTATAAAATCAGATTTAACTTCACAAACAAGAATGTGTAAAAACATTGAAAATATATACAGAACAAGAAAATTCGGAGAATTTAAAAAATCCAAATTCGCAAAAATTGTTGCATCTAATATAAAATACCATTCCGACATTACTCCGGAAATTACTGATTTAATTAATAAAATAATTTAACTTGCATACATTATTTGAATAGTGATATTATTTTTATTAAAGAAAGGAT
This sequence comes from Candidatus Gastranaerophilales bacterium, assembly GCA_947630355.1. Lineage (GTDB taxonomy): Bacteria > Cyanobacteriota > Vampirovibrionia > Gastranaerophilales > Gastranaerophilaceae > Avigastranaerophilus. The sequence goes on from CANRHJ010000026.1 coordinate 3,487, forward strand.
TATTTATGAAAAAGATATTGTTTATACTAATCGGTATAACTGTTTTATTATTTTCTTGCAGCTACACACAAGCAAAAGAGCAATCAGGTTATGAAGTAATTCAGAATAATACGCAATCGCAAGAACAATCTGTATTAAGTGAAAATAATGATATTCAAATAGTCTCCGTTAATGATAAACTAGGCATAAAACATAAATCATCACAAAAATATATTCTTACTCCTCAATGGGATGAAATTAAACCTCTCGATGATGATTATAATGAATTTAAGCTTGTTAAAAATGATAAAGCAGGATACTTAAACATCAGATTAAATTCAAATTTTGTAACTCCTTTTGATGACATATACTTACTTAAAAATTATTTAAAAGTAAAAAATAAGAATAAATACGGAATAATAGACAAACAAGGAAATGTAATACTACAACCCGAATTTCAAAGAGTCGGTGTATTTACAAATCAGGGAACTGAATATATTACAGGTAAAATCGACGGCAAATACAGATTTTATCAAAATACAGGCCGTTTAATACCTGAAGATAAATTATATGTAATTACATCCGATTCTTCCGTAATGCTTGCAAACGATTTAAAACCCGTTTTTAAAACAAAATACGGATATAAATCATCAACATACATTCCAAACGACACATCCGTTAACAATAATGCTTATCAAATTGAAGAAATGAATGTATCTGACAACGTGAAACTTGCTTACGTTCAGAAAAATGTTGAGATTTCACCATACGATATTCAAAATGTTAAAATAACAAAAGTACAAAAAAATACAATAAACATAAATAATAAGCAGTATATCATTACTAAACAAGGCGAGAAAATAGGACTTAACAATCCGAATAATAAAGAAATTCTTCCGCCTGTTTTTGACAGTTTAAAAGTAACTTCACCATGTATACACTTTAACAGACCTGTAATACTAGCAAAAAAACAGGGGTTCTATATGATTTATGATTTAAGCGGCTGTTTACTTGCTGAAGAAAAAAATGACAAAATTAACGTTTACAATAAAAATAAAACATACACATTCTACAATAAAGACGGTTACGGGAATTTATATCTGAACAATAAGCTTATGGGTATTGTTGAAAAAAATGATAACGGTTATAAGTTTAAAAAGAAAAGATTTACTTTTAATTCTCTTCATAGCGTAACCGAATTGATATTAACCATATTACCGGTTTCAAATTTATAATTTAATATAAAATAAAAAAAGGCTAATAAATTAACTTATTAGCCTTTTGTGTAAAAAAAAATATTTAGGAGTTTTAGAATAAAAGAGTAAAGATTTTTAGAGAAGGGGTAAAAATGATATCACAAGTAATCGGAGCATCCTTTATTACTGCGGGGAAGGGAGTAAGAAGCAACAGTGGTATAAAGATTGCAGCAAAAACAGAACATAGAAATTATTCAAATGTTCCGGTGCAGGATATGCTGCTTGCATATCAGGGATTATACGGAATAAAAACGGCAAAATCGGTTACTTTCGGAAAAAGCTTGGCAAAAGTTTTTAATGAATTAAATAAACAAATGATAACTTGCCGTGATATAAATAAAGGAAGAAACGGAGAAGAAGTCGGACACAGAATAGCCGTTTCCGAATTGATTGATAATATCAAAGAAGAACTTCCAAATACTTTTGATGCAATAAAAACAAACATAGAAGTAAACCGTGTTAAACAAAAGCCGAATGAAAACGGTGAAATCCTTCCGGACAAGATAACGGAAGCAAGAACACAAATAAAGAAAATGCCTACGGGAATTTTATATGAAATGGCAGTAAGAGTACCGCGTGATGCAGATAAATTACCCGAAGCACGCCCTGATATTACCCAGTTAATACAGATTAAAGAAAATAACAATAAAGACAAAAAGACCTATGTATTAAACACCAAAGGTAATTTGATGTCAGTTATGGAAGACGGAGATAATGTACTTTTAACAAATACCGGTAAAATTTTCGAAAAATCGGGAGGGATTGAGATTACGGCTTTAAAAAAAGGGAATAATTTCACACCTTTTATTACAGCGCCGCAAGAAGTAATAAAGAGGAAGCCGGAAGAGTCCATAGGCGAAGGTACGGAAATAGTTATAGGAATGGAAGACGGAAGATTTGTTCCCGAAATAATTGATTCAATTAAAACGTTTATAAACAAAATTGATTCCGAAGAAATAGTATTACCTCGTTTTGAAGCGGCAGAGAATGCAAAAAACATTCAATTATCAATGCTGGCAGGCGGTTTTGGTTCAAGAGCAGAATATACCAATGCTTCATCCGGCGGAATAATGCACGGTGAAATAAACGGTGCACAATCGACAAAAGGTGCATTCAGAACCGCGACAGGTTTAACACCTATGGAAACAACATTTATATCGCTCCATAAAGCGGGACTGCTTGATTGCTCAAAGGGAAAATTAAATATCGGCGGCAAGATAAAATTTTATCTTAATAAATCGGGCATAAATAAAGGAAATGGCGGTTTTACCTTCGATTTATACAACAAGATGGACAGAGAAGGGAGAAAATATTTAGCAATATTTCCAAACGATTCAATGTCAAGGATGCCTGAAGCAACAAAGAAAATGGCGGAACTGATGAACAGCGGCACTGCTGCCGTCGCAATGATTGCAAAAAAAGTTAAAGCTGAAGATGCAATAGGAAATTTAGGTATAATGAAACTCGGCAAAGATGGTGAAATTCTGGAATTTGCCGAAAAACCGTCACCGATACCGCAAGGTTATGAAAAAGACGGAATGTGTTTAGCAAATACCTTCCAATTTGCAGTGAGCAAAGAAGCATTTGCTGCGCTTTCAGTGATTGAAAAATACCTCCCGTCAGGTGTCGGTAAAGAATCAAGAGATTGGTCAAAAACTTATACTCCCATTCTTATGGCGCTGTCTCAATTTGATGATTTACAGGTCATAAGGCAAAAAATACAAGGCTTATTTAAGGAATATGGTAATTTTGAAATTCCCGATGAAGCCGTAAGCGAAGCAAAATCTTTGTTGAAAAACCAAAAAATATTCGCAGTGCCGACAGATGAGTCTTGGGCGGATTGCGGAACTTTAAATGCACTATATCATACAACAATGCAAATCGCGAGCAACGACTTCCATCTTGAAGATTTTGAGCGAAAACATGTACTGGATTCAATAAACACTCAAACCGGCTTGGTTGCTTCCGGTCCCGCTCAGAAGAGAGAGATTGAAGAAAAATATGATATTGACGGACAAGTTATGGTCGTCCCGCAAGCTAAAAAGGTTGATTCTAAGATTGTTGATGATTTAATCAAAAAAGGGTTAATCGTTGTAAATGAAAAAAATTAAATAAATAAAAAGAGCCTCAAATGGCTCTTTTTTATATCAAAATTTGAAATTTATATAATTTTATTTTTTAACGGTTCCGGCTTCCAATAAACCGATATTTTTCATATAATCACCGTTTGAAATAAAGGGTTTGTATTTTTCAATTAACTTTTTTGTATCTTTTACCGATAATTGAGGATTATCATAATTATTATCGTATAATATTTTAAATCCGGCTTCCAGACTTGATTTGGGAACAGATTTTAATACTCTTTTAGCCTTCTTTGATAAAATTTGATTTTTAATAAAAGAAGCGTTAATAGCGCCTAAATTTGAAGTTGCATATTCTTTACAAATATTCTCAAATGATTTACCTTTAGACAATTCAACGGATAAGGCCGATTTCTCAAAAATGCCTTGTTTGTGGAACATGTCATCGTTAACAAAGTTATTTTCTTTATAGCCAAAAATTTTTGCCGCATTTTTACCCTGCTGAGTCAATCTTGCGAGACCGAATGACGTTGTGTAAGAATTTGATATTTTCGTAATCATAAAATTTCCTCTCTTGTTCGTGTCTATTATTTTAAATCCAAACAATTTATTTTTTGATATTATTTAAAATTTTTGTTAAAACTTCTTTTATGTTGTATAAAATCATCAACGATATCACCATTACCGTATAGTTTATACTTATATATGGTTAACCCGTCAATACCGACAGGGCCTCTTGCGTGAGTTTTATTGGTTGATATTCCGACTTCCGCGCCAAATCCGTACCTGTAGCCGTCAGCAAATCTTGTGGATATATTATGATATACACCTGCAGAATCAACCAAAAGCATAAATTTTTCGGCATTTTCTTTTGATTCGGTGATTATACAATCGGTGTGGCCGGATCCGTATTTATTTATATGATTTATTGCTTCAGATGTATCTTTTACGGTTTTTATCGATAATTTTTTATCACCGTACTCTGTGTACCAATCTTCTTCACAAGCCTTTATAAGTTTTAATTCTTTGTTTTGAGAATACATTGAAAAAATTCTGTCATCAGCGGCAATTTCGACACCGTTCTCCCGCAGTTTTACCAACAATTCAGGCAGAACAGAGGTTAGAAGTTTTTCATTAATTAAAATTGTTTCAACAGAATTGCAAGCGGAAGGATACTGACATTTTGAGTCTGTACATATATTCAAGACCTTATCAATATCTGCGAATTCATCAATATAAATATGACAAACGCCGTCAGCATGCCCGAGTACGGGGATAGCCGTATTTTCTTTGATATATTTTACCAAAGCGTTAGAACCTCGCGGAATAATCAGATTGATATATTTGTCAGCTTTTAGAAGTTCATTTACGTCATCTCTGGAATGAATAAGATTTATTATGTTTTTTGGGAAGTCTGATATTTGATTTAAGGTATTTGAAATAATTTCAAAAATGACATTATTTGTGTTAACAGCTTCACTACCGCCCTTTAAGATTACGGCATTTGATGTTTTTATAGCCAAAGCGGATATTTGTGAAATAACATCAGGTCTGGCTTCAAAAATAACTGCAATAACACCGATAGGACAACTTTGTTTTTTTAAGATAATTCCATCGGCTATTTCACGTTCCCATAAAATTTTATTTACGATATCATCCAGTGAAGCTATATCTCTTATGCCTTGTATCATATCATTAATTTTATTATCATCAAGTTTTAATCGGTTAAAGGCAGATTTTGAAATTGCTGCATTATTCAAAAGTTTTTCGGCGGAAATCAAATCTTCTTTGTTTGCATTGAGAATTAACTGCTTATTTTTATCAATATTATCGGCGATTTTAGTTAAAGCTTCAAACCTGAGGTTGTCGGATATATTTAATGCATTTATTGAAGCTTCTTTTGCAATTTTTGCGATTTCAATAACATTATTCATAACCACCTCTATATTAAAGCTATATTGTCTTTTGTTATAAAAGCATCATAGTTTTTATAACCAAGAATATCATAAATGTTGTCAGAGTGAGCACCTAAGATTTTTTTACAGTCTGAGGAAGAATAATTAGCAATTCCGCGTGCTATTTCATTATTATTTTCATCAATAACGGAAATAACATCTCCTCTGTCAAAAATGCCGTTAACATTGATGATACCTACACAAAGCAAGCTTTTATTTTCTTTTGTAATAGCATTAACAGCTCCGTTGTTTATAACTATCTGTCCTGTAATATTAGTGGCATAAGCAATCCATCTGCGTTTTTGAGATAAATTTTCAACGGGGTAAAATCTTGTTCCTGTTTTTTCACCTTTAAATATCATTGTTATGATTTGAGGAGTTTTCCCGTTTGCGATTATGACATTTCCGCCGGAGCGAGTAACGACCTTTGCAGCTTGGAGTTTTGTAATCATTCCGCCTCTGCCGCCGGTTGATGCGCTTTTCGCATAGTTTTCAATTTCATCGGTTAAATTTTTAACTTCCGATATTAATTTAGCCTGCGGGTTTAATTTCGGATTATCGTCATATAAACCGTCTATATCAGATAAAATAACCAGCAAGTCAGCATCTAACTTGCTTGCGACCAGAGCCGAAAGTTTATCATTATCGGAAAAGCTGACTCCGTATACGGGATTACCCGCTTCCTCCAGTTCCGTTGTCGAAACAGTATCATTTTGATTTATAATCGGAATGGTTTTTAATTCCAACAATGTATTTAATACATTATTCAGACTGAGATATTTAATTCTGTTGGTAAAATCTTCTTCCGTAAGCAGAATTTGAGCCGTATTAATTGAATATTTGTTAAATCCGTCCTCATAGATACCCATTAATTGTGTTTGACCTACAGCGGCGCATGCCTGTTTTACCGTTAAACTTTCTGATGAATCAACATTTAATTTTTTTGCACCCAGCCCAACTGCTCCTGATGTTACTATAATTACCTCAAGACCTTTCTTGTGAAGCTTGGATATCTCTTCTATAAACGAATAAATTCTTGATAAAGATATTTCTTTATCATCATTTCTGAGAACGTTTGTACCGAATTTAAATACAACTCTTTTTACATCTGATATTTTCATATAATAATTATAAGAAAAAACTGTACAAATACAATATAATTATCCGAATAAACGGGAATATTTTTATTTAAATCCTGCCGATTTGAGAAATATAATCATTAATGAATTGTCTGGCTATTCTTGGAGTCATTATCCCTTTTTGCATTGAAAATTCCATAGCAGATTTATTTAAATTATCGTTAACATCGATACAACAATCTTGTGCTATTTGTTTAACAATATCGAGATACTCGTTTTTTGTTAGAGATGAAAAAGTTAACATAATTCCAAATCTGTCTGATAAAGAGACTGTCTCATCAATTGTATCGTTATAATGAACTTCATTACCTTCCCTTGCGGAGAAACTTTCTTTAACTAAATGCATTCTGTTGGTTGTGGCATATATTAAAGCGTTAGACGGCATATTTGATAAAGAACCTTCCAATACGGCTTTTATTGATGAAAATTTTTCATCATTTTCATCAAAGGAAATATCATCTGCAAATATAATAAATTTTAGTGGTAAATTTCTTATTATTTCGTATAGTTCCGGTAAGTTTATGAAGCTTTGTTTTGTAACTTGAATAATTTTTAAATTATAATTGCTAAACTCATTTATAAGTGCTTTAACAGTGGAAGATTTTCCGCATCCTCTGTCACCGTATAGTAATATATTATTAGCGGGCTTATTTTCAAGGAAGGAAAGAGTATTTCTTTTTATTACTTCCTGTTGATACGAATAATTTTTTAATTCTTTAAAAGTTAAAGGCTCAAAATATTTTACCGATACTATTTTTTTAGCATCAGTGAACTTAAATGCATTATAGCAGGCAAATATACCGTATCCGTTTTTGGAATAAGAGATAATAATATCATCAATATCAAATTCTTTTTTACCGTCAGAGGAGAACGGGGGTAAATGATTTATTATTTCATTATGTTGTTTATATTTTTTATTAAATAATCCCATAATTTTTTGGTAATCATATGAAAGAATATTATATAAACAAATCAGTTCATATTTGGCGGTATCAATAATCTGCTTATTTTCTTTAATGCAATTTGAACACCCTCTTGAAATAATATTGTCATCAATATAAATTAAGTTTTTTAAATATTCATAAAGATTTTGATTATTGTCGGAATTATAGAAAGAGGAAATAAATTCCGAGTATAATTTCAAATCATTTTCAAAATCATTATTATCGGATAATAATGAATGAAGAAAATTAATAAAGCCGGAAATTACTTTATCATTCAGGACTGTTTTAAATACGGATATAACGAGTAAAGAAGTTAAAATATCAGACATTTATTTAGTCCCGCATAAGAATTTACCGATACTTGTTTTAAATTTACTTAAAACAGAATTGTTAAAATTAGCGAAATCGTGTTTAAAATTACAATTAAGCATTCTGCAATACATTTTACAAGATTTGGTGAGGTTTCTGCATTTTGCGGATTCGGAGTTAATCCAAATATCTTCGGGCTTAGAGTCTTTAATATTTCCAACGGGGTCCATATTAAAGCATAACCTTACATCGCCGTACGGATCGATTGCAAAATTAGTGGAACCGACATCACATGTAATAGTTTTCAAAATATCATCGGGATTGTTAAAGAAAACTTTCATAGCTTTTAATTGTTCGTATGAATTATATATGGAATGACCTGCCTGTTTCATTTCAATGAGTCTGTCAATTACTTCAATGGCTCTTTTCGACATTGATTTATATTTTAACCTTAATTCTTTGGGCATAATATAGTTTGAAGTTTGAGAGCAGTCTCTTACACAATAAGCTTGGAAAGATTCAGCATCATCCAATAGTTGAAACATTATTCCGTTTATTTTATTTCTTGTAACAAATTCAACAAGCGGAACAGCCTCATTGATATTTTCAGGGAACAGAATTGTAGCTATATTTATACCGAGTTCAGATTGTTTTTCGTCGCGCATTTTCTTTAATTGCAAAATACTGTCCAAAGCTTTTTCAAAAGAGCCTTCACGTCCTCGTGATTCATCATGTATTATAGGATTTGATATTGAATTTAAAGAAATATTTAATGATTCAATCGAAGAGTTTATGATTTTGTCATATAACGGCTTAATGCTGAACGCATTGGACATTGATGCAACTTTAAAACCGATTGAATGAGCATAATCGGCCAATTCGAAAATATCTTTTCTTAAGAAGGGTTCACCGCCTGAAAAGCAGAACCAATAACCTTCGCCGAGCCAATTTTTTAAATCATCCAAAGCTTTTTTCCATTCATCAGTAGTAAGTTCTTTACTCATCATATCAGGAAGCTCAGCCTTCCATTTATTACATGTGACACATTTCATCTGGCATCTGTCAGTTATATCAAAAGTTATTTGCTGCGGTTTTTCAGGTAATTTATTCATAAAAATTCATTCCTTCAGTTAATTTAAATCACTTAAATTGTATCAACACGACATTTTACGGTCAAGCATTTATCGTGTTGAATTAAAATATTCATAAACAATTTTTGCCTGATTTTTAGATAACAAAAGCATTAATTCTTCTTTTGTAAGTGAAGAAATTTTAGATATATTAGGATATTTTTCCGTTAAAAGTTTTTTACTTTTGGTATATAGTCCTTTAATATTATCTAATTGAGAATGCAGAGCATCTTTGTCACGAAGATGTCTGTGAAAAGTGATTGCAAAGCGGTGTGCTTCATCTCTTATCCGCTGAAAGAAATACAATGCCTGTGAATTCGACGGGAAAATTACCGGAATTGATTTATCAGGGATGAATACTTCTTCTATTCTTTTGGCCAATGAAACAATATCCTGATTTTTTACCCCCAGTTTATTTAATATATCAACAGCGGAGGATAACTGACCTTTACCGCCGTCAATTATAATCAAATCAGGGAACTCTTTATTTTCTCTTAAAAGTCTTGAATAGCGGCGTGTAACAACTTCACGCATAGATTGAAAATCATCGGGTTTTCCTTCTTCAAGTGTTTTAATTTTATATTTTTTATATTCACTTTTTTTCGGCATACCGTTAAAGAAGCTTACCATTGATGCAACGGTATGAGTACCTTGAATATGTGATATATCAAAACATTCTACTCTGTGGGGGAATTTTCTTAATTTAAGTTTTTCCTGAATATACGAGCCTGTTTCGTTATAGCTGTTTTGCAATTCCTGAAGGGATTTAACTTTTATTTCCTGAAGGTGATAGTTTGAATTTTTGGAAGCCAATTCAAGAATTTCTTCATTTTTCTTAGATTTTTTCGGATTAATAACGACTTTAGCTCCTTTTTTGGAAGACAGCCATTTTTCAAATATTTCTTTATCTTCTTCGGCTATTTCTGCCGAGAAAATTATTTCATTTGGGATATCAAATTCACCCGACATTTGATAATATTCTTTGATAAAGTAAGTAATAATTTCAGTTTCGCTGTCATAATCAGATTTGGATACTTCAAAATCTTTTTTATTTGTCAATCTGCCGTCTCTGATTTGAAGAAGTGAAATTCCGCCGATATAAGAATCAGACGTAATGGAGATTATATCTTGGTTAATATTTGTATTTTCATAAACGACTTTTTGTTTTTCAATTGTTTTTAGAACATCGAAATAACTGTCGCGGTATTTCGCCGCTTTTTCATACTCTTGAGATTGAGAATATTTTTCCATCATTGATTTTAATTCTTCAACCAATTGCATTTGTCTGCCTGACAAAAATAATTCAACATTTTTTATAAGTTTTTTATAATCCTGAGAAGATATCATTTTTTGGCAAGGAGCCATACATCTTCCTATTTGATAATAGATGCAGGGCCTGTCTTTAAATTTTGGGGTTTTACACTGTTTTAAAGGAAATAATTTCTTTAATAAATCAAGAGTCGTATACATGGATTTTGCGTTAGTATAAGGTCCGAAATACTTTCCCTCATCCATGTTTTTATTTTTCTTTCGTGTAACGAGTATTCTTGGGTAATCTTCTTTTGTTATAAGAAAGTAAGGGAATTTCTTATCATCTTTCAACAGCACGTTATATTTAGGCTTATATTTTTTTATCAGGTGAGATTCCAATATAAGAGCTTCAACCTCAGAATTGGTAATAATAAACTCAATTCTAACAATTTGAGGAACCATAACGGCAAGTTTAACGCTATCATGCTTTTTGTTAAAATAGCTTGAAACTCTGCGTTTTAAATTCTTTGCCTTACCTACATATATTATTGTATTATCTTTATCAAAAAATTGATAAGAGCCGCTTAATTCAGGAATTAACCTTAATTGTTCTTTTATATCCATAATTATATTATAACTGATATAATGTATAATGATGATTAAAAAATTTATATATAAATACATATTAAAACGGAAATATTACAGAAGCGGGATATGTAATCGCTGCGGTGCGTGCTGCAGCAAGATATATGTAAGCCATAAAAGAGATGTAATAAAAACAGAGGAAGAATTTCTAAGTTTAAAAAAATTACATCCGTTTTATACGTATCTTGAAATTACCGATAAAGATGAAAACGGACTTGTTTTTAAATGTAACAAATTTGATGCGGAAAAGAGAATATGTACAATACATAAAATCCGGCCTTTAATATGCAGGCGTTACCCTTCGGAAATTATATTAAAAATGGGCGCGGTTATGTCTGAAAATTGCGGATTTTACTTTACACCCATTGACTCATTTAAGGAAATCTTAAATGAAAAGATGAAAAAGGTTAACAGAAATTAAAAAAACTTTTGATTATTAAAGTTTTTTTTAAAACTGTCGATAATTAAATCAGTCTTCAATTCGGAATAATTTATGGATATAAAAGATAGAAATTCATTAAATAAAATCAATTTAAAAGAAGTGGGTGCGGAAAAAAATGAGAATAACAGCCCCGCTCCCGATAAAAAGCCTGAAAAAATTGAAGTAAGTTCTCAAAAAGTGCTTGATTCATACGGCAGAGCCTCAGTAAGTTTCGGCAGAAACAAATCATCCGTTTCAAAAGCGGACAAAAATGCATTTAAAAAAATGCTTCAGAACAATCCTAAATTTGTAAGCAGGCATATATCTGATATTTTAAAATTAATTAATGAAGATAATAAAGATATTGCCGCTGCGTTAATTAACGATTTGTCTGAGGATTTCAGAGGCTTTAGATTCAGCGCGGAAAATATAATAAATATTTTAAAGCATACAGATGTTGAAAAAAAAGAATATATAAAGAAAATAATTGAAGATGATTATATATCTTCAAACTCATTTTACAGATTTACAGGGGAATATATAGCAGACATTATTCAAAATATAAAAGAATATAATAAAGAAATTTTTGATATATTATATGAAGATAAATCCACAGACGACAAAGGTAATTATAGATTTGACGAAATAGACATGATAAGAATGCTTAGAATTCCCGAAACAAGGAATGAAGAATTGTTAAACCGTCTGTTAAATGATAATTCAAAGGATTTATACGGGAAATTCAGATTTCCCGGCTTTGCAATAGCCGATATACTGGAACCTAATGTTATTAATGAAGAAAACGAAGAATTGTTTTATGAATTACTAAATTTAAAGGATAGAGAAGGTAACTACAGGTTTAACGGGAAAGGTATATTCGGAATTATAAAAAATCTGACACCTGAGAATAAAGACTTACTTGAGATGATGATAAATGATGACAGAAAAGACAATAACGGCAATTTGAGATTTGATAGCGAGGATATTGCAAATATACTTCATTATGCAAAAGAAGATAATATTGATTTAATATATTCAATGATTAATGACAATTCAAGAGATAAAGAAGGTAATTTTAGATTTAACGGCGAATTTATAGATTATATATTTTTAATGACTAATGATGAAAATAAAGATTTTGCTGAAGAACTTATAAATTTAAAAGGTGAAAATAATCAATATGTTTTTGACGGATTTGAAATATTAACAATTTTAGACAATGACAGTAATAATTATGATGTAAACAAAATCAAATCATTGATAGCTCGTGCAAAAAAGGGGAGGTTTTTAAATATACTTCCGCTTTTCATAATGGAGAATTATTTTGAACTGCTTGAAACAAAAGATTATAAATTAATTGCGGATAAAATAAAGGAGTTAGAAGAAATTATAGGTAAATCAAAACTGGAGCAATTATCTGCAAATGATATTTGTACGGGAATTTTATTTAAAGAATTTGCTTTAAAAAATGATATTAATGAAATCCCTGCAGGAGAAAAGAAAAATATTCTGCGAAAGCTTGTAGCATACAACGCCGCGCTATTTCAACACAGTGACGAATTCAAAAAAAGTTTTCCGCTTTTACCTAAAAATCAGGAAGAATATTGTGAATTTCTGCCTAATCTTGTTAAATC
>CANRHJ010000027.1 GCA_947630355.1 Candidatus Gastranaerophilales bacterium
TTTATCGGCGGTAAACTTCGGCAATTAATTAAATAAAAGAAGAACATTTAATTTTGTTCTTCTTTTATTTTGTATTCTTTTACATATTTAATTTCTTCTTCTTTTGTTTTTATTTCACCTTTTATTTTCTTTTCAATGATTTTATTGAATATTACATTAAAAAATGCAGAAGGTTTATAACCGAGACTTATTAAGTCATTACCGTTTATTAACACTTTTATATCTTTCAATTTTTCACAAAATCTTTTAACGGCCGAATTACCGCTGATTATATAATATAGTGCAATTGCAAAATCTTCTTTCTCTTTAAATATATTATAAATTTTAATATCATCATTAAATTCATTTAGCTTTATGCTGCCATCTTTAGATATTTCGGGGTTATTCTCATCTAAAATAGCATCACAGGGATGTTTCTCGGTTATATTTAATAAATTCCTTACCTGTGATATTACCTTATTTTCATAACCGTTTAAGTTAAGTCTGCCGTCTGCATAACTTGAATTTATTATCAAATGAACAAAGTATATAAACCAAATTTCCGTTTCTGAAAATAAATTAAATCGTTTTATTTCTTCAACTCTTTGCTCATCAATTTCACATAGAGGATTATCGGATACAAGCTTATATACGTTATTATCAATAATTTTCTTATATAATCCGGGCTTTTTTATACTAAAATAATCCTTAAACTCATTTTTTACACGTTCCAAAGGTATTTTCGAGAATTCATTATCTGCCCCGTCATCCCTTGCCTTTTCGGAATTTCGCCCAAATTTGCCGCCATCCGATTTTTGAGAATTGTTTAAATATTCCTGCATCAGGGAATATGTTTTCGGCTCTGGGGAAAAATTAAACCTTGTCTGAAATTTAACAGCTCTCACTATTCTTGACGGGTCATCTTTAAAACTTTTATCATGAAGAATTCTTATCTGTTTATTTTTTATATCCTCATATCCCGAACAAAAATCATATATGTATTTTTCATTCTCACCGTTTAATTTTATTGCTAATGTATTAACGGTAAAATCCCTTCGTTTTATGTCATCTTCTAAAGAACATCCGAAATTATAAGCTATAGGTAAAGCACCCTCATATTCATATCTTTCCTGTCTGGTAGATGCAAAATCAATTACTGTATTATTATCAAATTTTACTTTTGCAGTCCGTAACTTTTCCTGACGGCTTATTATTTCATATCCGAACTCATTATGTAATTTCTCCGCCAATTTAACAGCATCACCTTCAACGGTTATATCTATATCTTTTATTTTTTCACCGCCTGACAGTATTATATCTCTTACGGCTCCGCCGATAATATATATATTATAGCCCAAAGCATCTGCAGCTTCTTTTGCAGCCTTAATCGCATTCCCGTATTCGGAAACCGTAACCGCATTATACTCTTTTTCAGATAATAATTTCATTCCGCACTTAAACTCTCATTCTAATGCTTATTTTAACATAAGTTAGTTTTTAAATTCTTCAAATACAGAACTTATTTCTTCAGTTTTCAAATCCTTAATAACAAAATTATTTTTAATACTGTTATTCATATTTTTTGATGCTTTACTTTTTGAATGAACCATTTTTGTGATAAAAATATTAAGTTTAGCGATACCGACACCTAAAATTAAGCCGGAATATAAATAACCCGCGATTTGAGCTATAGCCGCTTTACGTACATTTGATTTAACTGCTTTGTCAGCACTTTTATAAAGCTTCACAAATGTTGTATCTTTCGTTATTTTATCTTTAACGGAAGGTAATAATATTTCATCATAGGTTTTAACGGAAGCCTTAGTCAGCCATTTGAAAAAGGATTTTACACCTTTTTTTGCCGTTTCATCCGCAACGGGATTATTTATTAATTCCTTACCGCCAATTAATCTTGCAACACATTTTGACACCATACCGCCTAAAATCAGCCAATTGGTAAAACCTAACGTGTCTTTTATAATACTCTCTCTTAATTCGTTTTGATCTCTTGCCGCTAAAAATCTGGAACCGATTGTTCCGCCGTATAACAATTTAAACTGATTTATAGTAGGCTTCATACTGTTAAATTGAACGCTGGAAAGAAAATTCGACGGCTTAGCACCTATTGTTGAAATTGCAAATACGGGAAACGCTATACCTGCAAAATTCTTTACAGTCTTAAACTTTTTGGATTTATTTGCCGTCTTATCATCTACTCCGACAAACCCGTCCTGTCCGGTTCTTTTCTTTGTCAAATATTTATTTAAAGGTTGAATGGATACACATATCGCAGCAGCTATGGCAAGTCCCAAAATAGTTCCTGCCGCTTTATTTCTTGTCAGTGATTTAACAAATTCCGGAAACTGCTCCTTTGTTTTTGTTTTGAAAGAATTATTTAAAACAACGGCATTATCAACAAGTTCTTGTATGCTGCCCGAAATACCTTTAACAACTTCTCCATGAGAATTTTTCAGCTCACTCAGCTTAAAGGATGCTTGTGCTCCCGTATCTTGGGTTATTTTGGAAAGCACCATATTTTTTATATTTTTAACTTCACGTTTTAATGCTGACTTATTTGAACCTTTTGATTTTGCTAATTCCGCAGTTTTATCCGCTAATGTAACGAGGTTTTCCGCTATCTCTTTTCCTGCGCCTTCACTCAATTTTGTCCATGTTTTTCCGTTTAACCCGCTTAAATTATTCAGAAATTCGTTGAAAAACTTATCCGATTGTCCTTGCGAATTCTGCCATATATTCGCCATATTTCTTATTGTATCGCCGCTCGCAAAAATACTTTGCGCCTTCACGTTGTATCTGGAATTAAATTTCCCTGAAATTAATACGGAGGCTAATAATCCGATTAAACCGATACAGGCATGAACCAAGCAGCTGCCGCCTTCTCTGAATGCTGCTTCAATTCCGGCCTGTTTCCCTCTGTTTTTTAATTCTATAGCTGTTCTCGGTATTACCATCGAACACAAATCAACTGCACAAGCACCCAATGCAGGGCTGTTATTAATTCCGCGTAATAACCCCAATCCCATTGTTAAAGGTCCTTTGAATACCGGCTGTCCTTCTTTCGTATTTTGCTTCAAGGCTATATTTTTATTTTGTCCGAAAAAATTTCGCGATAAGGAACTTGAGCGAACTTCCTGAGCGGCATCTTTTATTTCCAAAGAATTCCCGCGCCGCAAGCCTTTGAAATCTTCCCGGACATTACTTATATTATTTATCAATGTTTTATTATTTTGCTCTGATGATGATATCTGGTTTATCATAAATATTTATCTTTTCCCTAATCTAAAGATATCTAAAAAATTTTTTTGCTAGTCTGTTAATTTTTCTCAACGTTTTTCATTTTAACAAAAGATAATTTCATTTGTAACAATTATTGCATATTTCTTTACATTTTACTCTTTTTCATTAAAGTTTATATGAATAATTCCGATAAACAATTTAGAAATAAAATAATCTGAGAGGAAACATGCAAGATAACAATTTAATATTAAATAATCCGTTCGGAATAAATATTTCATTACCTAAAAAGTCGGTTGATGAAGTAAAAAAAGTCGTCAAAAAGGAACTTGGCAATATATCAGTAAACCCTTTTGTTGACTATCTTGATGATAATGATAAAGTTTTCTCAGGTGAAGTAGCTAAAGAAATAAAGAAATATCAGGCACAAATATATTCCTTAGGACAAATTATGCGTGAAGGACAGCCTAATTCGTCTTTTAATGTTAATATTTAAGAATTAAGCCTATTTTATTACTTGTTTTGCAAGCTGCTTGCTGATTTCTTCCCATGCTTTTTTATTCGGATGATACCCGTCAGGATCTAAATATTCACTATCTTGTAAGTTGGCATGGATTAATTTATCGGCATCAATAACAATAAAACCTTCTTGTTTCAATTCTTCCCAACGCGGAGTCTCTATAAACCATCTGTCAAATCCGTCATTACCGTTATACTTTAATATTATAAATTTAACATCCGGATATTTTTCTCTTAGCTTTATTCCCGATTCAATAAACATCTTCTTTAATAAATCAAAATTTTTATCATGATATTTTGCATCCAGTCTTATATGATACTCCAAATGTCCAAGCCATAATTTGACAGGATAAAACTTCCATAAAGGAACAAGAACTGCATTTATTTTTTCTAATTTCCCGTTTTTTATCTTATATCTCAAATATTCACCGTCGGAAAACGGATCGTATACCAATTTTTGTGTCCTTCTGGCATGATCATTAATGAAAGTAAAAATAACATACTCAGGTTTAGGAAGTTCTTCAAATATTTTACCTTTATCTAACTGATAATACATATGCTGAACACCCCAAGAAGGGTAAGCTCTGTTATATACAGGCCTTTTAGTATATTCTGAAAGTATATAACCGAATGTTTCATCAAATGGTAAAACCCATCTTTTCCCAATTCCGTACACAAATGAACATCCGAACAACCAAATGGGTTGTTTTTTATATTCCGTTCCGGCTGCAGGTCTGAATTCACCGTGCTTTTCAAACCATTTCATAGTAGTTTCATCATAAAATCGTAACCTTCCCCAGAACCACGACGGAAACTTAACTTCAGATCGCAATTCTCTTTTAACAAAAGAAAGTTGATCTTCTATGACCATTCTGTATCCGATATAATCCAAAAGCAGTATTAATAAAACTGATGTAATTATTGTTACTAATAAATTTTTATTGAACATTTTTCTTGCCTTATAATATAATATTTTTATTATACGGAAAAATTATGATAAAAAAAATAGATTTAATATTAAAAATAATATTTTATATTATTTTAATTTTTATTTTAGCAACAGGGATAGTGTACAGAACTCATATTTGGTTATATGAACCCGGTTTCTTTGGTGATGAAGGTCCTGTGATTACAAATGTTGCCTCAAGAAATCTTATTGACCTTATGTTTGAATGCAAATCAGCAATTATGAGCGCTCCATACAGTTTTCTGTTTTGTTCAAAAATTATTTATCATTTTTTCGGATTTAATGAAACAGCACTTAGGTTTACAGCCTATATTTCAGGAATTTTAACAATGTTTCTTTCTCCTTTTCTCTGTAAAAAGGTTTTTAAACGTGAAGAAATCGCATTGATTTTCCTCCCTATTTTGGTATTTAACGGTGAATTATGTTATTATTCACAGCAATTTAAGCAATATTCCACTGATGTATTTTTCTCGACATTAATTCTATATTTATTTTTCAGTTTTAAAGATAAAATTAACACTAAAAAAACAGCATTTTTGACGGGATTATTTTTCGGTATTACAGGATTTTTAAGTTTTCCCTGCATATTTCTGGTTTCAGGAATGTCCTTATTTTTTATTTACCGTTTTTTAAAAAATAAACAATATAAAGAAATATTTTTACTGATAGCACCGTTTATTTCAATATTTGTACTTGAATGTATAATGACATTCTACAAAACATATAACAGCGGCATTATGTCCGGCTGGGATTTAGTATTAAATATACTGTCATCATTCGAGAGCTTTAATCAATATTTACATTTCGTTTTTAATTCTTATTTAGACAGAAATTTGATTTTAACTTTATTTACTATCGGTATTATTTATATTATTTTGAAGGAAAGGTATTTATTGATAATACTTATATTACCGATTCTTTTAAACTCAATATCCGGATTTTTGAATTTATATCCCTGTAATATGAGCAGAGTAGTTTTATATACAATACCTCTTATAATGATAATTTGTTTAAAAACTTTTGACTTTTTCAGCGCTGATTTCATAATGAAAAAACCGATATTGAAGTATTTGAGTTCTTTATTATTAATAGGATTAAGTATTTATTTAATAAAATTATTTATGCCTTTAAATACATTACCGCAAACAGAAATAAACGGCCAAAAATACTATTATTACCGTTCAAATGCAAGAGAATACGTACAAAAATTAAACAAAACAGATGTAAAACCGACTGATTTTATATATGTAGACAGGCAAGGAGAAGGTATTTTCACTGTTTATGACAAAGACTCCAAGTACCAAAAAAATGTTATTTATCAATCAGTTCCTAATTTTTACGATATTAATGACACCACAAATGATAATTGGGAAGAAAAAATAAAAAATATAAATGATATACCAAAAGACAGCTTCATTTATTTCTATAATACTCTCATCTACAATGATGCTACTGATACGGACTTGATACAGGAATGGATTGAAAATAATACACAAATTATAAGCAGAGAAACCGATGATATCGGTGAGTTCCTTTATGTAAAAAAAATAAAATAAAAAAAAGGTCGCATCGCGACCACAGTCTTGTTATGGAGAAAAGGAGTGAAGGAAAATAAGTAATAAAGAAATTAAACTACATTAATACTATTCCCATTTATTAGTATATATAACGTATATATTTTTTATATATTAAAAATCTTAACAAAAAAAGAGCCGTTATGGCTCTTTTCTGTCTGGTAAAAAGTTTACGCTCAAAATATTGACTGATAATTCAATGAAGATAATCAATATCTTATAGAACCGTGTTTCAAAATCAATTATTGAGCAGCTTTTGCTGTTTCAACAATTATTGAAAAGGCTTCAGGTTCATTAACAGCCAAATCAGCCAGCATTTTTCTGTTTACGGCGATTGAAGACTTTTTCAAAGAATTAATGAACTTTGAATAGCTAAGACCGTGTTGTCTAACAGCTGCATTAATTCTTATAATCCAAAGACGGCGCATATTTCTTTTTAAATGACGTCTGTCTCTGTACTGATATTTAAGTTTTTTCATTACAGCTGTATTAGCAACTTTAAAAATTCTGCTTCTTGCGCCTTTAAAGCCTTTAGCTAACTTTAATATTTTCTTATGTCTTTTTCTTAATACGTTACCACGTTTAACTCTCATAATTATTTCCTTTCTTCTTAAATTCTAATTACCTGCACTTCGCATAAGGAAGTTCTTTAAGTACCAAATTTCTGTGTGTAGCAGAAATTTCAATCATAGAAGAAAGTTTTCTTTTTCTTGAAGCACTTTTGTGCTGGAGCAAGTGGCCTTTACCTGCTTTTCTTCTTAATATTTTACCGCCGGCGGTAATTTTATACCTTTTTGCACCGGCACGGTGTGTTTTCATTTTAGGCATAGTTTTCTCCTTTTTATTGACTTATTTACTCAGCCGATTATGCGACATGCCTCCGCATTTTCTGGCTTTATTATTATTTTAGAACAAACAAATTCTTATGCAATAGAAAAATATACTATTTAAGGTGTTAAAATAAAAACAACATTTCTTCCGTCCATGGAAGGTTTCTTTTCTACGGTCATTTTTTCTCCTTCCAAATCGGTAAGAAATCTGTTTGCAAGGTCATAAGCCAAATGACTATGCTGCATTTCACGACCTCTAAGCATAACCACGACTTTAACCTTATTCCCCTTCAGTAAAAACTTTTTAATACTGTTAATTTTTACGTTATAGTCATTAACATCAATTTTGTATCTTACTTTTATTTCTTTTATTTCAACAGTATGTTGTTTTTTCTTAGATTCTTTAGCCCGTTTTTCGATTTCATATTTATATTTTCCGTAATCTAATATTTTAGCTACGGGCGGTTCCTGGTTAGGAGAAACAAGGATAAGATCCAGCCCTTTGTCTTCTGCCATTAAGAGTGCTTTTGATGTAGCTACCACTCCATGATTATTTCCTTCATCATCAATTAATCTGACTTCTTTTGCTCTGATATTTCTGTTTAAAAATGCATTTGGCTGGTTATTATCTTTACTAATTGTTCTATCCTCCTATGATGTAACGAAGTAATTGTATCAAATTCACAAAAAGTTTGCAAATAAAAAGATAAAACACTATAAAAATGCCCGGTATAATCAATTAAATTGATATTTTAGCCAGATAGACAATAATTTGCCCGAGAAAATTTACTAAATTCTTATTTCTCAGTCTTTTAAAGAATTTTAATTAGAATGACAGAGAAGAGAAAAGCAAATTAAAAAATCCCGTAAAAGAGTTCCATTTATGAGGTTTTAATCCACTGCCTATTTTATCGCCGTGAATTAAGTATAATTCATTTTCAATAGAATTACTAAAATTCTTATCCGAAGAAAAATAATTGTTTTCCAATAATTGTAACTCATTAGAGTCATAAGTATTCAACATAGAACCTCCTGCATTTAATGTTTTTGCTAACCTGTCAAAAAATAAAATATACTTTGTTATATTTTTAAAAAAAATTTTTATTACAAAATTGCCATAAAAAACCCGAAAAAAATGAAAAAGCTTTGATAAAGCATGTATTCGGATTAATAAAACTTAATAAAAAGTTATGAGATGATATTGATTTTAAAAATTGTTTAATATAGAATTAGCACATAACCGTAGACAGTCGGGGGTGATGCTTGAAATCAGCGGCAGTCTAAAGCAGATTCAAGCAAGAGTACTATCACCTTAATAAACAACCCGACCGAGGATTAACAAAATTTTAATAAGACTATTTCAGGATTGGTTAAAATAATTATTGTTGAGAATTTACGGTTAAACGTAAATTTTTTACGTTATTCAGGTCGATAAACAGAGAAAAAAGGAGCAAAAAAGATGTCAACAAAAGCCTTTAAACAAGAAAAAATTGAAGCTATGAAAGAAAATTTTTCAAAGGCTAAAGTTGCCGTTGTTACCGAATACAGAGGATTAACGGTAGAAGAAATAACAAAACTTCGCCGCAGCCTTCAAAAAGAAAACAGTGATTATATGGTAACAAAGAACACTTTGGCGAAAGTAGCTTCAAAAGGTACCCCATACGAGGTTTTGGCAGAAACATTGAAAGGACCGATAGCTATAGCATTCGGATTTCACGATGAAGTTGCACCGGCAAAAATATTAACTAAATTTATAAAAGAAGTTAAAAAAGGCGAAATAATCGGAGCAGCATTAGACGGGAAATTATTAAATGCAAAAGAAACTCAAGTATTAGCCGAGTTACCGTCCAAAGAAGAGTTATATGCCAAAATGCTTGGCAGCATAAATTCGCCGGCAACCGGTATCGTAGGAGCAGTTAATGCTGTAATGAGCAGTCTGGTAAGAGCTATGGATCAAGTTGCAAAACAAAAAGCAGCAAACTAAAAGAGAAAACTAATAAAACTAAAAGGAGAAATAAAATGAGCGTAGAAACAATTTTAGAATCAATTGAAAAATTAACATTAATTGAAGCAGCTGAATTAGTAAAAGCTATGGAAGAAAAATTTGGTGTATCAGCAGCAGCACCGGTAGCTGTAGCTGCAGTAGCAGCACCGGCAGCAGGTGCAGAAGCTGGCGCTGAAGAAGCATCAGAAGTAACAGTTGTATTAGCATCAGCAGGTGCAAACAAAATCGCCGTTCTTAAAGAAGTAAGAGCTATAACAGGCTTAGGCTTAAAAGAAGCTAAAGATTTAGTAGACGGCGCACCAAAACCATTAAAAGAAGGTGTAAAGAAAGAAGAAGCTGAAGCTATGAAAAAACAGCTTGAAGCTGCAGGCGCTACCGTAGAAATCAAATAGTAATGATTCAAATACAAGGCATAAAGCCTTACATGCGCAAATAAATTGCACGTAAAAAGACCGTTTGAAACGGTCTTTTTTTTATTATCTTTTAGGATTAAGCCTTTTATTAATATTAATTACACACTTATGTAATATTCAAATTTCAACAAATATTTAATACTTATCTCGGTACTAAGTTATAACGGAGAAGAAACATGAAAAAAATTTACCTTTTAATTTTATCATTACTATGTTTAAGTACACTATGCAGTTATGCGGCAAGCCCATGCGACAGCGAGGTCGGTACATATCCGAAAAGCGGATGCAATTGTCAGAAACATAAATACACTCAGCCCAAAACAAATTGTGCAAAGCCTTGTGAAAAAACTCCGCAATACAGCACTCCTTGTACGTCGGGTTTCCTTTGCACAAGAAAAAATGCAGACACATTATTTAAATGTATGAATTTAAGTCAAACACAAATTTGTAATGCGATGAAAATACAGGAAAAATATGAGCAGGAAGTGTTAAGCTTAAATGAAAGAATTCAATGCGAGCATTCAAAATATGCCCAATTAAGCAACAATTGTGCAAAAGGTTCCGAAAAAAGAAAGCAAAAACGTTTGATAAAAAACTTGGAAAAGAAGAGAAAAGATATATGTAAATGCTATGAAAAACAATTTGAAGCAACATTATCTGATATGCAAAAGAAGGCATATAAAAAAGCTAAGAAATAAAAAGAGCTCAACTGAGCTCTTTTTTATATGTCAGAAAAATTTTGTGAATTTCCAATGCCTCAAAGTGATTTTAAGCCGAGAGGCAAAATCAGTAAATATGTATGTAAAAAGAATTGAGACTAATAAAGCCTGAATGCCAAAGCCGCGCTGCAGCGAATTAAATTAAAAAATAATCCAAACAAAGGGTTTACTTTCGGAAAAAAATAATTAATATACAGGTATGGCATATTATAACAAAAGGAGAATAATATGAGTATACTAAACGGACAATCATTACTGGCAAGTGCTATGGCAGGATTAACAAATACATATTCAACTTTAATGAGTGCACACAGCACATCAGGTAAAGGTTTAACAATGAATGATTTAGCGAATGTATCGACGAATACCATTTTAAGTTTAGGTTCAAATTATTCATTTTTACAATATCTAACGACAAATTTTGCATCTTTGGATAAAGACGGAGACGGAGAAATAACGGGAAATGATTTAAACAACCTTATGTCAACAATGCAGTCAAAAGGATTAACATATAATGAGATACAGTCATTATGCACGACAGGTCAAGGAGACAGTTCATTATTATCAACGGTATTGGCATACTTTAACAAAATTGATGCAAATGGTGACGGAAGGGTAACAAGTGAAGAAATTACCAAATTCAGTTACGATTGTCAAAGATATGATATAGAAGCAAAATATAAATCATTTAAAGCATCATCAACAAGCTTATACTATAATGACGGTGTTGAAGATGATACAAGCAGCGTTTTAGATACACTCCAACCGAACTTAAATAATAAAAATACTTAAAAGAAATAAAATTTAAACAAAAAAAGCATAAGTTAAATCTTATGCTTTTTTATTAATTTCTTTCCTAATAACATATTTAAGTTTATTATAGAAGTATGATAAAGAAAATATTATCAATATTTATATATCTTTCAATACTGTTTATAGTGCAGATGAGTATTACGGAATGTTTAGGAGAAGAAGTCGGAACCATAAGTAACACTCAATCAATACAAATAACAAAAATAAACAGTATAAATTTCGATAACTCGGATTCAATAATATTTTTAGGGACATCAGGTAGTAACGACGGTGATTTTAAGATAACAAAAAAAGTATTAACCGAACCTGACAGAGTATTTTTTGATATAGAAAATGCCGTAATAACATTCCCTAATTCTACTTACGAATTAAAAAACAGCCGTCTAAGCAAGTTAAAAATTGCTCAAAACAGTGTAAATCCGAATGTAGTAAGAATAGTAATCTGGAATGCGAATAACTATAATCCTTCACAGATAAAGCTTTTGAAGATAAAGAATAATATAATAATCAAATTAAGTAATGAAATACCTTCGCAGAAATATTTAACACAGATATACAAAGAAACAAAAGAGAGTTCGGCAGAATATTATGATAAAGCGCAGGCAATTCCTGAATCGAGTCCGGTAACGGAATCGGATGAAATATTTAACAAAGTCCAACAGGCATTCAACAAGCAAGATGAACAGTTGGTACGTCCGAATATAGAGCAAAAGCAGGCGAGGTTAAAATCAAGGTATTTTCTTGAAAATATCCGCTTGCAAAACGGGAATATATTTATATCCGGAATTGGTGTTATTAATATAGAAAAGCCGTTTATATTGCGTGAGCCGAACCGTCTGGTAATAGATTTACCCAATACAATCGTACTGCAGGAATTAAGGGATAAGGAAATAAAATTAACCGAAAGTGAATCAGTTAAAATCGGTCAATTTGAGCCATCAAAAGCGCGGCTTGTAATCAATACACCGTTTCCCGATGCATACATTCCTATATATACTACAAATTTACAAACAATTATAATTGCGAACAGGAATAATTTGTCAAATTTAACAATAGCAGGCGGTCCTACGGAATTAACATATTTCAAGGAGCAAAATGTTAATGAAACAACTGATGTAGTAAATATAACATTTTCAAATCCTATAATATATTCTTTAAGTACGACGGGAAACAAAACAAACGTAATTTTTTATAATTTAACGAATTTGAATACAAGCCAATTTAATCAAATTTCAGATAATAACAACAGCGGAATTGAAGCCAAGCAGCTAAGTCAAAATGCTTACAGTCTAACCTTCACATCGAGCGGAAAAACATTAACGGACTGTTATGAAACGTTAAACGGATGTCAATTAAGGTTTGTGTTTACCAAGGAGCAGTTAAAGGAAATACCTCAAATAAGTTTACCAAAACCGCAGAGTACGGTGACAAATAACCGTACAATAAGTAAAGATAGTCCGTTTGCAGATTTAATGGCACGCCAGAAGGAAATAAGCAAAGAAAAGAAAAAACTCAGGAAGAAGAATCCCGCAATAGCTAAAATAAGGAACAGAGTAATAGTAATAGATGCAGGACACGGCGGGAATGATACGGGTGCTATGCGCGGTAATGTATTAGAGAAAGATATTACTTTAGATATTGCATTAAAATTAAGAGAAATATTGTTGGATAAGGGTTTTAACAAAGTAATAATGACAAGGAGCGGAGATACTACTTTATCGTTGGCTCAAAGAGTAGAATTAGCGAATTCAAACAAGGCTGATATATATGTAAGCATACATATAAATGCGAGTGTAAAAAACGAAATACACGGAATAGAAACGCATTACTATACTCAACAAGGTTATGAGGCGGCAAAAGTAATACATAATGCAATAAAGGAGAATGTAAAAGCTGAAGACAGGGGCTTGTTTAAGTCTAAGTTTTATGTTATAAATCACACGGAAGCACCTGCCGTTTTATTGGAATTAGGATTTATATCAAATAATACAGAGCGGGATGCGCTGTTATCAAAGAAACGTCAGGAAGATTCCGCGAAAGCGATAGCAGAAGGGATAATAAAGTTTTTATCGGAGCACAGAAATGAATAATAATCCAATAGGAGTATTTGATTCGGGAGTCGGCGGTTTAAGTGTATTATATGAACTGCAAAAAATATTACCCGATGAAAACTACATATATTACGGTGATACAATTAATTTGCCATACGGAAATAAGACAAAGGAAGAATTAATACAAATAAGCGAAAATATATTTGATTATTTTAAGGAAGCGGGAGTGAAAGCTGTAGTAATGGCTTGTAATACTACTTCCGCGACTGTTTATGACATTTTAAAGTATAAATATGATTATAAGATATATCCCATAGTGCAAATGGTATCAAAACATATCGCAGAAAAAGGGTATAATAAAGTTGGTGTATTTGCGACACAAGCGACAATAAATTCTCACGCATACAGAAGGGAAATAACCAAATATAGCCCCAAAACACAAGTATATGAAACAGCTTGTCCGAAGTGGGTACATATTGTAGAAAACGAACTGCAAAAAGACAAAAGCAGTATTGAAAACGTTCGGTTAAATTTAGAGAGCATGCAAAAAAATAATGTTGATAAAATCATTTTAGGATGTACGCATTATCCATATTTAACCGGTATATTAAAACAATTTGCCGATGAAGAATTGTTTATAAATCCGGCTCAAATATTTGCCGGAAACATTAAATCGGATTTATTGAAATCAGGTGAACTAAGAGAAGGTAAACAAGAATATATAAAGTTTTATGTAAGTTCCAATCCGAATCAATTTATGTCAGCGGCAAGACAGTTTTACAATGTAACCGATGCGAAGGAATTAAAACCAATATTAAGTTAATACGATATTGAATTGTGCCATGCGCATAACACAGGCATTCACAATTACTATATAAAAAAAACCCTTCTTAAGAAAGAAGGGGATGAGCACTAAGAATAAGCAATCAGAAGAGTTGAGGATTTACTCTATAATAATAAAATAATTTCCGTTTATGTTCATTACACTTAATGACTAAATTTCATAGTTATACTTTTGTTTAAAAAAGCATATATCCGATTTGGATTAATATTATAAAAAAGGCAATATGTTAAACAATCGTAATATTTTATTTTTTCAAAATACAATCCAAACAAGCGTTTTAGAGATTTAAGCAGAAAATTAAATAAAATAAAACAGAAATCATGCAGTAATTTTTTATATTTGATAAAATAATAAGTGGCAAAGAAGAATAGAGAGTTTTAAAATGGCAGCTGATAAGAATTATAATAAAACACTGGAAGAAGTGGTTGAGAAATTAAACAGTATAGAATCAATAAAAGAACTTGATATATTAAATATTAAGGAATCAGTGGAAACATTGGAAAATATGATGACTGATACTCAGGCGAAGCTGAATTTCCAAGAAATTAAAGATAAATTAGAGAATATATCATTACAGGTAGACAGCTGCAACGAAAGTCTTTTAAAGGATTTATTTAATGATATTAATCAATTAAAGGAATCAACGTCCAATGTAAGCGAATACATTGAGAAAATTCAAAATATACAGAATTATGCACTAACGAGTGCCGAGTTTGAGGATTACCAAAAGCAGCAGCTTGATTTGGCCTTAAAAACAAATGAGAATATATTAAACGAATTGAATGCAATAAAAGAGAATTCATCAGGTGCGAAAAACACTGAAAGTATAAAGCAGCTGGAAATTCAACTTGAGAGTTTACATCAAAATTTAACAAAGTATATAACAGGTATAACTGAAAAACTGGAGGATAATCCGAATATAGATGAAATCAGTGCCGTTATGTCTGATTTTAACAGTGTTAATCAGAAAAATATAAAAGAAACCAACAAATTAATAAAAGGATTGGAAGCAAAATTTGATAAATTTAAGAATACCGAATATGCAAATCAGATATCCAAAATATCGGAGATATATGACAGTTTAACAATAATTCATGCTTGGATAGAGAAAGTAGGATTTTTAAATAAATCAATAGAAAATGTTTATGCAAGACTCGGTGCGAATATAGATTTTGATGAAGTATCCGACAAAGTAGATATAATTTATGAAAATATATCTGCATTAAATAATTGGACAATGAAGATTGATAATGTTGATACGTCCGTAATGGAAATTCAATCTAAAATAGCCTCTTTAAGCGAGGTTATGGAGGAAACGAAAAATATAACAACATCAATAACGGCAATAAAAAACAGGTTTGAAGAATCGTTTGGTACCGATATAGATTTTGAAGATTTTTCAAACAAAATGGATATTGTTTATGAAAATTTATCTGCAATAAATGAATGGGCTAATAAAATTGATAAAATAAGCGATAAGATTGAGAATATTGAAAGTAATTTTAATCAAAATGATATTAGCAATTCCGTAAATAATATTGAAGAAAAAGTAGAAAATTTAAATAAAACTTTTGAAGAAGAAATGATTTCATCAAAAGTAGATTTAATATATGAAAATATATCATTATTAAATGAATGGGTAACAAAAATAGACAAAATATCAAGACAAAGCGAAGAACTTGATAACAAATTTACCAAGACAAATGACGATTTAAGCGAGCGAATAGAGGAGATAACGGAAACATTAAGTAAAGCTGCGGAAACACTTATAGAAGTACCTGATATAAAAGAAAAGTTAGAAACAATATCCGGCACATTAAGCAGTATAACTCACTCCGAACAAAATGAGAATGATACATACATTTACAGCTTATTGGATATAGAATCGGATTTCTTAAAGCTGCATAAATTTTTAGATGACAGTTCAAAGAATACCACAAAAGATATAAATTATTTAAAAGAAAGATTTGAAGAATTAAATGATGATATATCAAGTATAAGTATAAGAACAAATAAACTGATATTATCAGCGGATGATGCCAATAAAGAATTCAGAACATATTTAGAGTCATTCAAACAAATAATAAGAGATTTAGACAATCAAAAGAAAGAATTTAATCCCGAATTAAAGTTTAATTTATTGGGAATAAGGTTAACCGAACTCGTAAAATTAATGCAAAATAATATAAATGCGAATAAGAACATAAATAATGCATTTATATATTTAGGCGAATGGATAGATG
>CANRHJ010000028.1 GCA_947630355.1 Candidatus Gastranaerophilales bacterium
CGTTGATATAAACGGAAAGAAAAAGCCAAATGAAAACGGAAAAGATATTTTTGTTTTTTTATTTTGTGCGAATGATTCTTCATTTTGGGCACCTGCTACGGGTAAAGTAATACCTTGTTATACAAAATCAGAAAATTCAAGACAAAAAATTTTAGAAGAGTGTAAAAGTAATAATCGAAATTTTTGTTCAGCCCTAATTATGATGGACGGATGGGAATTTAAAGACGATTATCCGCATAAAATATAATACACAATTGTGTCAGCTTGTTGTAAAAATAATATAAAAAAAGATATTGCTTAAATTATACACAATATCTTTTTTATTTAACAATTTGCTTTATTTGTTACTCATATATTATAATTCTTATCGGGAGGAGTATTTTGCCGAAGCATAATTATAATTATTCTCAAACTGATATGTATACCGCTATGTACGAGCAGTATTATTTAAACAAACCTAAGAATAAAAAACGTAAATCGGTAATCAGAAAAAATATTGTCAAAAAAAATAAAAAAGGATTATTAAGAAAATTTATTACGGCGGTCTTTTTCTCTTTGTTACTATTTATTATTCTGCCTTATTCCTTCAAAATGTTTGTTGCTGATGTTTTTCCGAATTATACCGGAAATCTCTATAGAATTGACTACTATAAAATACTCTATCCCACTTATAACTACCTTTATAAAGATTTATTTCTCGGTAAATATATCATAAAAGATACTGATTACAACAAAGGACTTATGGTTAATATCAAGCAAACAAATGAAAGAATGGGACTTAAATCAAAATTAATTGAAACAGCCGCAAAATACCCGGAGATTAAGCCTTCAATTTATGTTTGGGAATATAATGGCGGAACTTTCGTTGATATCAATGCCGACAGCGTTTTTCCTGCGGCAAGTATTATTAAACTCCCTGTCCTGATTGAAATGTTCAGAAAAATTGAGCAGGGCAATTTCACTCTTAACGATACCATTGTTTTAGAAGATTTTTACAGAGCGCCCGGTTCCGGTAAATTACAATATTCTCAAGGCGGAATTGCACATTCCATTGATAATCTCGCCAGAATTATGATTCAGAACTCCGATAACTCATCTACAAATATGATTATTGCAAAAATAGGCGGTATGCCGGAAGTAAACAGGGCAATTAAAAAATGGGGAATTGTTAATACCAGAATAAATAACTGGCTCCCTGACCTTGACGGCACTAACACCACGACAGCCAGAGATTTGGCTAAAATGCTTTATAATATTGATAAAACTAATATCGTTTCATCAGAATCAAAAAGACATATGGCTGAATACCTTTCACACGTTAAAAACAACAGACTGATACAGGCCGGTCTGCCTAAAGATGCTATCTTACTCCATAAAACCGGTGATATCGGTTTTATGCTCGGAGATGCGGGTATTGTTAAAACCGCTAACGGTAAAAAATATATTATTGTTATTTTGGCTAAACGACCTTATAACAGTCCTAAAGGAAAACAATTTATCGTTGAAGCTTCCGAGATTATCTACAAAAATATTTCTTTTTAATACTTTGAAATTGAAGTCCGAATAAATATTTAATTTTTGTTTCATTTCTATGCTTTGTTTTTATCATTTTTTTATATTTGTATCATTTTTTGTTATAATTGTTACAAGGAAGCATTAGTATGAAAACTTCAAGACTAACATTATATATCTTTTTAGGTCTTTTATTAGGAATATTTACAGGTTGGAAATTTCCGCAAATCGGTTCAAAAATGCATGTTTTGGCTATTATTTTCCTTAAAATGATTAAAATGATTATTGCTCCGTTACTCTTTTCGGTAGTTGTCACGGGAATTGCATCGCACGGTAACGTCAAATCACTCGGCAAACTCGGCGCTAAAACTTTTTTCTATTTTGCTTGCGCCACCTCTTTTGCACTTGTTATAGGACTTTCTGTCGGTTTATTTTTTAAGCCCGGTATCGGATTTGACTCCGTAAGCATTTCTCAAAATATGATTGATACCGCTTCCGCTATGGCAGCACAAAATATTCACTCTTCTTTTGCTGATATGCTTATTAATATTTTCCCGGACAGCATTATAAAATCAATGGCTAACGGAAATTTACTTCAAATTGTCGTTTTTTCTATCTTCTTTGCACTCGCCATCTGTGCTGCCGGAGAAAAAGCAAAGCCTGTTTTAGACTGGATTTCTGCTTTATCGGAAGTTATGTTTAAATTCACTAATTTGGTTATGATTTTTGCTCCAATCGGTGTTTTCGGCGCAATATCTTATACAATCGCAGAAAGCGGTATGGGAATTATGGTAAACTATGCAAAAATTGTTTGTTCCCTATACTTCGCTTTATTCCTGTTTTTGTTTGTTATTTTGAATATTGCTTGCAGAATTGTCGGAATTTCCGTTTTTTCTCTGATGCGAGCAATTCGGCAGCCTGCTATGCTTGCATTTACAACTTCTACCTCCGAAGCCGCTTTACCTCAGGCGATGAAAATAATGGAAAGCTTTGGATGCCCTAAAAATATTGTCGGGTTTGTTATGCCTACAGGATATACGTTTAATCTGGACGGTTCGACTCTTTATCTGGCACTTGCCATGCTTTTCTCTTTGCAAATAGCCGATATTCACACTAATACACTTCAATTACTGTTTATTATGGGTACTCTTATGCTGACCAGCAAGGGTATAGCAGGTGTTCCGCGCGTGGCACTTGTTGTGCTGGCAGGTACTCTTTCGGGCTTCGGTTACCCCATTTTAGGTGTTGCCTTCCTTTTGGGGATTGACCAATTCCTTGATATGGGCAGAACTACCGTTAATTTAATCGGAAATTGTATTGCTACCGTTGTTATCGCAAAATGGGAAAATCAATTCAATTATGCTAAAATGATTGAATTTAACAGATATTTTAAAAAACATAATCAACCAAGTCCTTTTACGGATAACGAATTTCTCGCTCATATCCCCATTGAAGAACACTCTGATATGGGTTATTCGGAAAAAATTGAAAACTATAAATCGTGAACCAAATCGGAAAAATCAGGTAGTTTATCCTTGTTTTCTCCGCTTTTTTCACCATCTTTTACCTCTTCTTTTGTTTGAATTTTCTCTTTTTCTTCTTTTATTTCTTCCTGATTTACCGTTTCTTGACTTATTTGCTCTTCGTTTGCTTCCGTGTTAACTGTATCATCAGGTTTTGCAACTATCCATACAAAAGAATTTATTGCGTTTAACGAGCTTATATCCCCAAAAATGTTTACTTTAAAAGTATTCGTGTCTTTATCTCCCTGATTGTATAATTGTGGGATTTTGTTTATTATTTCTTTGTTTATTATCATTAACTCTTTATTTTTTTGCTTTGAAGAACCTGTTACGATTTCAGATAATGATACATCACCAAAACTCCCCAATTTCTTGGTTATTTCATCGGATATTCTTCCGTATATATTTATATTTGCCTGATTGGTTAACATATTATGCCTGCCTACAACATATAAACTCATATCTTTACCGATTGTTCTTACGTTATTTGTTATCAGGTATCCGTTTTGAAATAATATTGTACCTTCAGATGTCTTATAATGCTCCGTACTGTCTTTACTTAATGCATTCGCTATTCGGTTTAATGTTGTATTCATTAAACCGTGATATAAAATATTCTGGGCATATAAATAATACTCAAACTTCCCGAGCGTGCCCATCCGACCGTTTCCGGACGTATAATCTATTTTACCGTTTAAAGATTTTATCGCAGTCTCATAATCTCCCAATAATATTGATATATTTGAGTTAAAATCAGCAGTCCCGGAAA
The DNA here is from genome assembly GCA_947630355.1 of Candidatus Gastranaerophilales bacterium. GTDB lineage: Bacteria > Cyanobacteriota > Vampirovibrionia > Gastranaerophilales > Gastranaerophilaceae > Avigastranaerophilus. The sequence goes on from CANRHJ010000028.1 coordinate 3,805, forward strand.
TGTTATCATTTAATTTACACAAATCATATAACGACTCTTTCATATTAACATTCTTACCGTTCAACATTATTTCCATACTGCCGTGCGGAATATCATAATTTATATCACCGCTTACCGCTCCGTTATATGCCGTAGAATTTATATTCTTTAGTTTTAATATGTTATTTTCCATCGAAAAATCGCTGCTGATATCTTTTGCTTTAATATCCAACACCTTAAAATTATTTATTGTTGCACTCCCTTTCTTTATCGTTATTAAAGACTGCGCAAAGGGATTGGCCTCTTTTGATATTATCTCGTATATTGAGTTTAAATCCAGATTTGTACTGTTCATTTGTATATTATTTACCGTTACATGAGCGCTTATCTGCGGATTTATATCGGCTATTATATTTATTTTTGAATTGTTCAGCTGAATATCGGGTGCTATTATTCTGATATTTTCAGGTGATAAACTAATCTGTGCATTGTGTATTGATGTTAAATATTTTTTTATATTATAGCTGTTTACAACCAAATTTCCCGAATATTTCGGCTGCTTTATCGTATCATTTAACGTTACTTCTCCTTTTAACGAAAACTCCTCGCCGCCAAAAATATTTGTACTCGCCGTTAAACTCTCGGGGATTATTATTTTAACATTCTTCATTACGGGTTCTTCACCATTTATTATTCCGCCCGTTACATTTATTATCTTTCTTTTCTCTTTGCCTTTTGAGGTTTCTTGCTCTCCATACAAAGCAATCTCTTTTATATTTATATTTTTATTATCTCCGACCAAGTCTATATTCAATTCAGACGGCTTATTCAACAATTCTCTTATTACCATATATGATAAATAATTATCTTTATCCGCTTTTAAGGTCATTTTTACTGCGGATTTATTGTTTATTATCTCTGCCTTACCTGATGCCTTTATTTTCCCTTTCGCTTTATATGGCTCTTTAATATATTCTCCCGCTATTTCCGCTATATCAGAAGCATTGATTTCTCCGTTATAATTTATCTTTATTTCAGGCACTTTCTGATAATTATTTATATTCCCGCTTATATTCATTACTGAATTTATTATCTCCACACGGCTTTCGGGAACTGAAATTTGCTTATTGTCGAACTTTATTAATAAATCTTCCGACTTTATTCCTATTTTATTTATTTTAGATTTTAAACCGCACGCTCTTATTTCACCCTTATAATTTTTTGCATCAACCTGTGCTTTTATATTTAAGGATTTGACATCAACGGGTATTCTTCTTTTTAAATCATATAACTCCATTCCCGATATATTTATATCATTCTTTGTTTTTAAAGATTTGTTTATTATTCCCTCTATTTGAGTATTAAATGATAACTTACCGTGTCTTATTTCCTGCTCCGTTTTTTTATCCGCATCAAAAAGCTGTATTACGTTTTTTAAATCCAAATTTTCCGATGAAGCATTTATCTGCACATTCATATTCTCTTTTATTACCCCGTTTATATTTATCGGAGTTGAATTTACATTCGCCTGCATCTTTTCTATATTTACGTTATTATTATCCAAATTTATTTCGGAATTTATTTTCGTAATTTTATACGGAAGTTTGTCACAGCTTATATCTGCGTTTATAAGCCTTATACTCCCTGATGATTTTAATTTTTTCAAATCGGAATTTATTCTGAAATCTGCATCTAATATACCTGTTACACTAACTCCCGTTAACGGATTTTTTATATTCAGACTCTCCGTTACCGCCGTTATTATTTTATTTAAATTTTTTAAACTTATATTTTTTGCATTCGTATTTATATCTATAAACTTTTTCTTGCCGTAATTTATCTGACCGTATATTTTTGCAAAATCTTTTTCCGATGTATGCATTTGCGCATCAAGTTTAACTTTCTCGCCGTTAAACTTCATATTTATTGAATTATTTGTTAACAGCGTATCTTCTGCTTTTATTGAAAGATTTTTTATATCTATGTCCCCGTTTATTATTCCGGGCTTGGTTAAATCAAGATTTGCTTTTACATCCCCTTTTATATCAGTTTCATATATTGTTCCGAACGGTGAAAATTTAAACTGATTTTTTCCGTATTTTAACGGGATTTTTATCTCACCTTGATATTTTAAATATTCTTGCGCATTTTGATATAATGCACCATCCAAAATTATATATGCGGAATCGTTTAATTTCACAGACTTCAACATTAAATCTTTACCCTCTAAGTAAAATTCTCTGTTTATTGTCTCGTCTTTTATTTTTATCTTATAATCCGCACATTCCGTATCCGTTATTGTATCTTGTATTACAAAACCGTTCGTATTTATATGTCTTTCGGGATTGTAATATTTCTCAAAAGAAGTTGTAAAATCATTATATAAAGTCATATTAATTATCGGACGGGTTAATTTTGCATCTTTTATTACAATCCTTTTCAATAATAACGGAAGTATTTTCACTTTTAATTCCGCATCTTTTAATTTTAAAAATATTTCTTCATCCGGATATAACACTATCGTGTGATGCATTTTTATTTTCAAATATGGCGTTAAACTCTTATCCAGTCTGATGTCTTCACAAGACACCTTAAACCCGCTTTGTTCTTCTATCTGTTCAGCTATCGCATCTTTATATTTATTTAAATCTATTACTCTCGGGACTAACAGAAGTGCGCAAAAATATAAAGCAGTAAAAACAGCTGCGATTATTATCGAAACTTTTATTATTTTTCTTATCTTTTCCATACTAATTCTTTTTTATTGAAACGCTTCCGCCTACTATTTCCGTTATTTCCTGTGTTATTAAAGCCTGTCTTGCTTTGTTATAATCGACTGTCAGTTTTTGTATCATCTCATCGGCATTATTACAAGCGGCTGACATAGCCGTCATCCTTGATGCCAATTCACTGGCTATTGATTCCAGCATCGCCTGAAATATTATACTCGTTATAAACAACGGTACTATTTCTGCCAGCATTGATGAAATATTAGGCTCTATTTCCATATCCTTATATTTTTCTTTTGTATAATCTTCATCTATCTCATCCAACGGTAATATATCCCATTTTTCAACAGAATATGACATCATATTCCTGAATCTTGTTGTTATTATCTCCATTGAATCAATATCACCGTTCACAAACGAACGTGCCATATCAGAAGCTGCCAGTCTTGCCTGTGAGGATGTTGGCAATTCGCTAAAATTTAAATATGTTTGTGTTATCTTAAATCCGTACTCCTCTGTTACACGCTTTAATGCATTATATCCTTTCTGACCTATTATAAATAATTCGCAATCTATTCCTTTTTCTTTGTATTCAGTTATCGTCTTTAACGTATACCTTATGGTATTAGCATTAAATGCACCCGATAAACCTTTATTTGAAGTAATTACAAGCAAGCCTGCATTTCTTATTTCCCTCTCTTTAAGAAGTACGGGATAATTATTTATAGGCTCCTTAAAATTAACCTCAGCTGCTTCAGTTTCACTTACAGAATGTAATAGTCTGTAAAACATTTTTTCCAGCTCATAGGTAAACGGCCTCGATGCTTTTACTCTGTTTTCAAACTTCTTTACCTTCGCCGAAGCAACCATCTTCATCGCACGGGTTATTTTTTGCGTGTTTTTTATTGAATTTATTCGCGTTCTTATCTTTTTTAAATTCGCCATTGTTTACCTTAACCGAAAAAATTTACCTTATATTTACTTATTTGTTCTTTTAACTCAGCTTTATCTTCATCCGATAATTTTTCTCCGGAATTTAATTTTGAAGATAATTCGGACATATTTGCTTCAAAGAAATCAAACCAGCCGGACTTAAAGTCTTTTATTTTTTCGTTCGGAACATCATCAAGCATACCTTCATTTGCCGCAAATAAAATACTTACCTGCTGTGCGGCACTTAATGGTGAATACTGCGGTTGTTTCAAAATTTCTGTTAATTTTTGTCCGCGTGTTAATTGGTCTTTTGTCGCTTTATCCAAGTCGCTTGCAAATTGTGCAAATGCCTCCAATTCTCTATACTGTGCCAAATCCAATCTCAATTTGCCGGCTACCTGTTTTATTCCTTTTGTTTGAGCCGCCCCGCCTACTCTTGATACGGAAATTCCGGCATTTATTGCAGGTCTTGTACCCGCATTGAACAATCCTGATTCTAAAAATATTTGCCCGTCCGTTATTGATATAACATTTGTAGGAATATATGCGGATACATCTCCCGCTTGAGTCTCAATTATGGGTAATGCGGTTATGCTTCCTCCGCCCAATTCGTCATTTAACTTACATGCACGCTCAAGCAGCCTTGAATGTAAATAAAATACATCACCCGGATAAGCTTCACGGCCTGACGGACGTTTTAATAACAAACTCATTGCTCTATATGCCTGTGCATGTTTTGATAAATCATCATATATTATTAATACGGATTTTCCTTGTTCCATAAATTCTTCAGCTATTGCACATCCCGAAAACGGTGCTATATATTGAGTTGGTGCAGACTCATTAGCGGGTGCCGATACTATTATCGTATATTCCATAGCTCCGTAATTTTCCAACGTCTTTGCTAATTGCGCAACGGTTGATGTCTTCTGACCTATCGCAACATATATACATATTACATCTTTACCTTTTTGGTTTATTATCGTATCTATTGCAATTGCCGTCTTACCTGTTTGCCTGTCACCTATTATAAGTTCCCTTTGTCCTCTGCCTATCGGAGTTAAAGCATCTATTGCAGTCAAGCCCGTTTGTAGGGGTTCACATACGGATTTTCTCGTTACTATTCCTGGAGCTACCCTCTCTATTGCACGCATTTTAGTGCTGTTGATATCTCCTCTGCCGTCTGTGGGAACACCAGTAGGATCTATTATCCTGCCAAGCAACCCTTCACCTACAGGAACCGATGCTATCCTTCCCGTTGTCCTTACACTCATTCCTTCTCTTATGTGGGTGTATTCCCCTAATATTACAACACCTACATTATCCTCTTCCAAGTTCAATACTATTCCTAACGTTCCTTTGCCGTCATCAAATTCAACCAGTTCCGATGACATCGCATCACTTAAACCGTATATCCTGCATATCCCGTCCGCTACCTCTATTACTACTCCGACATTCTTTACTTCAAGTTTCGTCTCGTAGTTTTGTAACTTCTCTTTTATTATTGATGTTATTTCTTCCGGATTTATTGTCGCCATATCAGTTCCCTTTTATTAATTCTTTTTGCATATTATCAAACTTCGTTTTTAGGCTGAAATCTATTGTCTTATCTTCTATCTCTATTATAATTCCGCCTATTATTTCTTTATTTACAAGATATTCTGCTTCTATTTTCTTATTAATCTTTTGTGACAGTTTATTCTCTATTTTTTCTTTCTGCTCCGATTTCAGCTCAACCGCAGATATTATTTTAGGTTTTACTATCCCTCTGCTTTTATTATATATCTCATTATACTCTTCGGCTATTTTATTTATTATGCTTAATCTGCCCGCATCATTTAAAATAAACAAGAAATCCATAAGTTCTTTCCCGATGTGAGGTGAAAACAGCTTTTGTATTACATCTTTTTTATCTTCTTTTGTTATCAGCGGACTGTTTAAAAATTCTTTCAAATCTTTATTTGCTTTTATTGTTTCAAGCACAAATATCAGTTCAGAATCAACCTTATCAACGGTGTTACTCTCTGATGCCGTTAAATACATCGCTTTTGCATATTTTATTGCAGTTTTTAAATTTTTTATATCCGATACGTTCATAGATTTATCTTATCAAGCTCCTCAATAGCTTCTTCTATATATTTGTCATGCAGTTTTTGATTGCCTTCAATTTGCTCCGTTATATTGTTTCTTGCCAATTCTACAGACTTTTTTGTTAAAATTCCCGTCAATTTCGATTTAAATTGTTTCTCCTCAAGACTTAAAATCCTTTCCGCACCGGTTATTATATCCTGCTTCTTACGGCTTATATCTCTTTCCGTCTTGTTCTTTAAGCTTGTTATACTCTTGTTCGCACTTCTTTTTATTTCATTTGTTTCCGTTTCCAAATTGGAAATTTTATTCTCGGCAGCTCTTAATTCTTCTTCTGCTGAGGCTTTCTCAAATTCTGAGGTCTTAACATAATTCTTTATCTGTTCTTGCTGCTCGGTTATTTTACTTTTTATATTAAGCTTCATTAGTATAAATAATAAAATACCGGCTACAATTATGAAATTAAATGTATTTGATTGTACTATTTCCTGCCAAATTTCCGTCATTTTTTATTCTTCTATTTTTGTCTTATTAATACCGTCAGTATTTACATCAGAACCTAAAATCTTCTGTGAAATATCTTTTGCAATACTTACTATATCTTCTTTGAGTATCTCTTTTGCAGAATATGCGGATTTTTTCATTTCTTCTCTTCTGTTTGATATATCCGTATTGACCTCGTCTTTGTACTCTTTCAGCCGCTTGGAATATTCCTGCTTAAATATGTTATTTTGTTCGGTTATTTTCTCTCTGGCTTCTTCTCGGCATTTAGAAAGTTCCTCTTCCCGATATTTATTCTTTACGGCTGTTTGTTCCTTTATTTCTTCGGCATTATTAAAGTTTATTTCTACGTACTTCTGTCTTTCTTTCATTATTTTTAACAACGGAGCATAAAATATTCCGTTCATTATTAAAACAAAAACAACAAAACTAATCGCCGCAATTATTATTGTTGCATCAAATTCCATTTAAAACCTCTTTTTAAAACATTCCGAGTAACTTAAATGAAACGACCAAAGCATATAACGCACAGGCTTCGGCTAAAGCTGCACCTACCAAAAAGTTAATAAATGCCTTTCCTGCTATTTCCGGCTGCCTTGATATTGATTCCAATAATCCTTTCAGACCTATACCTATACCAAGACCAACTCCTAATGCAGCCAATCCTATTCCCAGTCCTGCACCTAATTGCGCCATTTCTGATATTGTTTTTATTTCTTCCATTTCTATCTCCTTTTTTAATGTTCCTCTGATACTGATGTTGATATATATGCTATTGATAACATCATAAATACAAATGCCTGTATAAATGCTACAAATATTTCAAAAAACATGGCAGGTATCGGTAATCCTACCGCCGCTATACCCAATAATGCGGAAACAAGTATCTCTCCCGCAAAAATATTGGCAAATAACCTTAATGACAAACTTAACGGTCTTGTTATCATCTCCAAAAAATCAACCAGCGTGGTTATTATCCCTGCAAATGATAACCCGTGCCATATCGCATGTATTCCTTTCTTCCTGAAACCTTGATACAAATAATAGACTAATACCAATATAGCCATAGCCGCAGTCATATTTATATCATTCGTCGGTGATGCTATTTCCCCTTCTTTTATATGTATCAGCCTTAAAGGCAGCTGACCCATTAAGTTCGCAAACAGTATAAATAAGAACAACGAACCTATTAACGGAATATGTTTTTCACCTTCTTCTATATCCGACAAGCTTCCGATAAAGAACTTCATTACGCTTTCTGCCGCAGTCTGTATCTTATTTGGTATTATCTCCAGCTTTCGGGTAAATATAAAGGCAAGTATTATTACAAATGCCATTACGGTCCACATTGTTATTAACGTATCCCAATGAACATGTAAATTTCCTATATATCCTGTCCAGTGTCCGCTCATTTTTCCCCTTACTTATATAAACTTATGTTATCACATATTTTAAAAAATTTGAACTTGTTAATAAAATTACTCTGATTGTATAATTATTTTAACGGGTATTTTTATGAACAAAATTATTGAAAAAGCTGAGCAAACTAATCTTTTAGACAAAAACGAAATAATTTCTTTATTAAAAATTGATAATGAAAATCTTTTTAAAGCTGCTGACAGAGTCAGAAAAAAATATAAGGGAGATTTTGTACATCTGAGAGGACTTATTGAATTTACGAATATCTGCAGATGTAATTGTTTTTACTGCGGGCTTAGAAAGGATAATTCTAATCTTGAAAGATACAGATTAACTGAGGATGAAATATTAATCTGTACCCAAAGAGCCGTAAACGCCGGATATAAAACCGTCGTTTTACAAGGCGGAGAAGATTTATTTTTTACTCCCGATAAAATTTGCCGCATCATCAGAAAAATAAAAAAATATGATATTGCGGTTACATTAAGTATCGGAGAACGTTCTTTTGAAGAATATAAAGCTTTTAGGGATGCCGGCGCTGACAGATATTTATTAAGGATTGAAACAACCGATGAAAATTTATATAAATCTCTTCATCCCGGTATGAGTTTGGAAAACAGAAAAAATTGCCTATATAACTTAAAAAAATTAGGGTATGAAACAGGTTCGGGATGCATTGTCGGATTACCTAATCAAACAGTTGAATCTTTAGCTGATGATATTTTGTTCTTTAAAAATCTGGATGCGGATATGGTCGGCATCGGACCTTTTATTCCCCATCCGAATACTCCGCTTGCTTCTCACTTAAATGATAATTTTGACTTGGCGCTTAAAGTAAATGCCGTTTTAAGACTTTTAATGCCCGATATCAACATCCCCGCCACTACTGCTATGGAAACTTTAAGACCTGACGGAAGAATTATTGCACTCAATTCCGGCTCCAACGTCGTTATGCCTAATATGACTGATTTGAAATACAGAGCCAAATACGAAATTTACCCCGGTAAAATTTGCATTAATGATTCACCTGATAAATGTATTTCCTGTATTAAATCAAAACTAAACAAAATAGGAAGAACTGTTTCAAACTCTAAAGGTTTCAGGCATGACAAAATTTAATTAGGTGCCGCAGAATTATCTCGGACAATTTATTCCGTTACCATAATATATTGATTTTTATATACTAATCTTCTACAATATTTTATAACAGTAAGATTGAGGTAGGAAATGACCAGCTATAAATTAAATGAAGAAAAGATGTATGCAGATATTGATGAAGGTATAGCAATTATTATTAATTCCGAAACGGGTATTTATTACGGGATGAATGCTTTTGCCACTCAAGTTTATGAAAATATTGAAAAAGGTATAAGCACCGAAAAAATATTATCCGCAATAAAAGAAATTCCCTCTGTTCCTGATACTTTGGAAGATAACTTTAATCTTTTTGTTAATATTATGGTTCAAAAAGGAATTTTAATTCCTGCCATTGAAAGTAATGAAGAAATAAAAATCAGTTCAAATTTGGCTCTGGACGAAAAATTCATTATTGAATTAAAAGAATACAGTGATGCTCAGGAATTACTTTTGGCTGATCCCATTCACGAATTAAAAGAAGCCGAAAATACAAATAAAGCAGCTGTTTGATATATTTGGAGATTAAAATGAACGATTTAATATCAATAATCATGCCTGTTAAAAACGGTAAAAAATATATTTCGGAAGCACTTCAAACAATAAAAAAACAGAATATGAATGTCGAGATTATTGTAGTTGATGACGGCTCCACTGATAATACCGCTGAAATAGCAAAAAGTGAAGGCTGCAAAGTTCTGAGATATGAAGTTTCCGAAGGTCAGGTTAAAGCTAAAAATAAGGGTTTAAAGGCAGCTAACGGGAAATACATACTGTTCCATGACCATGATGATGTTATGAATGACGGTGCTTTAAAAAGATTATATGATGAAATTTCGGGTGATAATTCAATAAGTGCGGTACAAGCTATGGTTAAAGATTATATTTCTCCGGAAATTCCCGAAGAAGAAAAGCAAAGAACAATAATAAAACAAAATCCATACTATGGCTTATTTACGGGGGCAATTCTCATCAGAAAATCCGCATTTGACCTAACGGGTGATTTTAAAGCAAATGTTGATACCGGTGAAATTATTGAATGGCTCGGCAATATGGAAAAACATAATCTGAAAGTTAAAAAAATTGATTTTGTTTCTACAAACAGAAGAGTTCACTCGTCTAATTTCGGCAAAACGCATCAGAAAAAAGAATATAAAGATTATGCGGCTGTATTGCGTGCCAAAATAAAAAGAGGAGCTAATGCAGGAACTTAAACAGAAATTTAATATTTCGGAAAGCTTTTTCAACAGATATTTTAAAGAAAATGCTCAGAACCGCTTCGGTATTGAACTGTCTAAGTTTCTTTGGTATAAAATCGGGAAATTCTTAAATCCGCAAAAACATGAATTTTATCTTAACGAGTTTATTAAAGATGAAATAATTAACTTCTATGAAAAAAAGGAATTATATATACCTTTTTTGGAAATTAACGTAACAACAAAATGTACACTAAGGTGTAAAGATTGCTGCGCATTAATTCCCGAGTTTAATAACCATACCCATATTAATCTTTCTTTTGAGGACTTTAAGCGGCAGTTAGATAAGATATGTGATGCGGCTTCTGTCAGACATTTAATATTACTTGGAGGAGAACCGCTTATTAACCCCCATTTACCCGAAATGGTTGAATATGCCTCACAAAAAAATAATATTTCCATAATAAGAATAACCACTAACGGTACTATGCTGCCGAGCGTAAAACTGCTTGAAACAATTAAAAACACTATGGAAAACGGTGGAGTTAAAATATATTTCTATATCAGCAATTATTCCGCTAATACCCAATTAAATAACATTTTAAAATATGACGAAATAAAACAGATTCTGCAGGAATACAATATAAAATTCCAAATGGTTGACAGTTGGAGCTGGCTTGCAGAAAGAGGTTTATCTGATATTCAATCCGATGAAGCCCAAACCGTTAAACGCGCAAGTGAATGTTTCAGAATAAAATGTACACAAATTTTAAACGGCAAACTCGGCATTTGTTCAAAAGCTTTAGCCGCAAGAGAATTCGGAATTTTAAAACAAGACGATTTTATTGATTTGGCAAAAACCTCAGATTTAAAGTCTGATTTAATAAAATTCTTTCAGACCGAAGCACCTTATCCTTGTTCTTTTTGCAGAATTACCGATGAAACAGTTAAACCTGCAATCCAGCTTGATTAAAATCAAGCTCGGAAAGCGAATTTTCGCCCAATATTTTTTCAACGCACCCTCGCATGTAATACAGATGCTTATTTTTGGGGTTTATATTTATTGCTTTTGTATAATCTTCTATTGCACTTTCATATAATTTCTTTTGAAACTTATAAAATTCGCGCTGTTCAAATAAAAAAGCGTTTTTATCATCATGAGATATAGCTGCGGTATAATCATTTATCGCGCCTTGCAAATCATCAGTATAATACTTTAAAAAAGCACGTTTCACATAATATTCATTATTTGAATAATCTTTCCGTATTGCTTTATCATAATATTTTAGAGCCTCTTCCGTCCGCTTTATTTTACGGTATATATCCGCTTTAAATGCGTATAATTCCGCAAAATCAGGATATCTTTCCGCCGCTTTGGAATAAAAATCCAATGCATTATCATAGTTTCTGTTTTTTGCATAAACTCTGGCAATTGCCATATAAGTTTTTAGGCGCGAAGGTTTTAGCGACAGCGCAAAAAACAAGTAATTTAAAGCTTTCGGATATTCCCCCAAATTCTCTTTGTTTATACCTTTATTATACATTTTATATAATAAATAATATCTTCTGATTTTACCAAAACCGAAATAAAACAAGCATTTCTCCTTAATTATTAAGACTGTGAACGGGGGCGGGGATTCTTCCACCTCTATTGATAAAGGTTTTAGAAGAAAGTTTATTGACACTCATTATGGGGGCTTCACCCAATAACCCGCCGTATATTGCATAATCACCGACTTTTTTGTTGGGAACGGGTATAATTCTTACCGCCGTAGTTTTTTTGTTAATCATACCTATTGCCATTTCATCGGCTATCATACCCGAAATTGTAGTATCGGGAGTATCTCCAGGTATTGCAATCATATCAAGACCAACGGAACACACACAAGTCATAGCTTCCAATTTATCAAATGTCAGAACGCCTTTTTTTGCGGCTTCAATCATTCCTGCATCTTCAGAAACGG
>CANRHJ010000029.1 GCA_947630355.1 Candidatus Gastranaerophilales bacterium
CAGCCTTACGCTGCCTATGTTATCACTTGGTGCATACGGAGTAATAAGCGTGGCATCTCATATAGCAGGCGAGAAAATAAAACAAATGATAAACTTGTTTAAATCGGGGAGAAATGAAGATGCGCTAAAAATGCATATAGAGTTGTATCCTTTATTTAAGAAGTTATTTATGGCACCAAACCCCGTACCTGTAAAAGCTGCTCTGGCATATATGGGAATGATGAGCGACTTGGTGCGAAAACCTCTTGTTACTTTGGATGAAAAAGAAAAGCAGGAATTATTTTCGGTAATTAACAAGTATATAAAAAAGGAAACTAATTGCATATAAGTTTAAAACAGATAATAACAGGATATAAACAGGGAAATACCGTTTCAGAGCTTCTTTTAACGATATTAATAGCAGGAGTAGTATTTGTAATAGGTATGGGTACATTTATTGCCGATACAAATAAGACACAGACCGTATCTCGATTACAAAAAATGTATTCAACAATTTCCCAAGTATTTTTATATTCATCCGTAAAGAACGGTCCGCCTGTTAACTGGGACTTTCCCGACAAACTGAGTGACAAAGCTTCAACAAGCTTTTTTGAAGAGTATTTACGTCCGTCATTTTCCATTTTAAGAGATTGTAAAAATTCAACAAAAGAGCAGTGTAATTATGTATTTAAAGATTTAACAGGTACCGAAAAATCGTTAAACTCTACTTGGACAAGGTTTTTCTTGAGTGACGGCGCATTTATAGCGCTGCAGACAATGTCTAATGATAAATATAAAGTAGTATATTTTTATGTTGATGTAAACGGAAAGAAGCGATTAAATGTAGTAGGCAGGGATATATTCTTGTTTGAGTATTGGATACAGAACGAAGAACATCCCGAATATGTCGGTAAACTGCTGCCGTACGGGCATCAATATTCGCGTGATGATTTAATATCAGATAATAATGAAAATAATTGCAACAGTAAAAAGAACGGAAATTATTGCGGAGCCTTAATAATGAATGACAGCTGGCAGATTATAAACGGTTATCCGTGGGCGCATGCAAGGTATGTAGTAAAATAATTAACTATTAACCAAGTTAAATATTTCGTTGCAAATGTTAAAAATATCTTTAGCCATATTAAAGTCAATCATATTAGCTCCGTCACACAAAGCTGAATCCGGATTTGGGTGGACTTCAAAAAATAAGCCGTCGGCACCTGCTGCAACGGCAGATTTGGCAAGAACAGGAACGAACTTTCTTTCGCCGGATGAGCTTTCTCCGCATCCGCCCGGCAGTTGTACACTGTGTGTTGCATCAAAGATTACCGGATAATCCATTTCACGTATAATCGGAATAGCGCGCATATCGGAAACAAGGTTGTTGTATCCGAAAGTCACACCCCTGTCTGTTATTATTATTTTATCGTTACCCGATTCCAAAACTTTTTTTGCTATGGATTTCATTTGTTGAGGTGCAAGAAATTGACCTTTTTTTATGTTTATAACTTTATTGGTTTTAGCGGCTGCAACAAGCAAATCGGTTTGTCTGCATAAAAAAGCGGGAATTTGAATTATATCAGCCACTCCGGCAGCTTTATCGGCTTCGCAAGGGTTATGTATGTCGGTAACAATGGGTACATCAAATTCTTTTTTAACATCAGCAAGTAATTCAAGTCCTTTTTCTATGCCCAAACCTCTGTAGGAGTTTAATGAACTCCTGTTAGCTTTATCATAAGAAGATTTAAATACAAAGTTAATATTCAATTCTGCGGTTAATTTCTTTAAATATTCCGCTGTTTTAAAAAGGATATCCTTTGATTCAATAGCGCAAGGACCTGCCATTATCGTTAATTTATTTTTACCTATAAAAAAATCTTTTATTCCAACAGCTTTAACCATACGTATTTGTTTCTCCAAATGTATATTAAACCTGTAATAAATTATATCAAAAAAGTTTATTTTGTATAACTTTCACTTTCTTGAATAAATTTCAGTATTTCATTGTCAGGCAGAGTATCATCTAAAATAATTGTAATCCAATTTTTTTTATTCATATGGTATGCGGGATAAAATCCTTTTTCCTTTAATAAATCAGGAATTTTATCTTTATCAATTTTTAAATTAACTATTTCTGTTTCGCCTTTTAAAGATTTATCGATTTTATATTTGTCAATATTCATAAACAGAGCAAACCATTTTTTATTTTTAGGATTTCTGAAAACAGCATAGTTTTCATATTCGGGCCAAGGAAAATCCGCTGCAATATTATATTTTTGAGTTATTAAATTTGATATTCTGTTAGATTGAGGAAGAACAAAATATTGCGAGATGCTGCATTTTTCTTTAATGTCCTTTAAAATATCTTCATAGTTTGTTTTAACGATTCCGGCATAACTGCTTAGATTATTTTGTGTACGTAATAAAAAATATTCTTCTTCACTTTGAGTATCAAAGACTTTCCCCGTAATATTATTGTCCTTATATTCAATTACGGCTTTAAATTCGCCGTCCATAAACAATGTTTCAAATTTATAGACATTTTTATATTTTTTAAATCCGTATTTAATAAGTTTTTCGACTTGAATTTGCGAGCGTTTGAAAATTTCGTTTTCTGTAGTCATAATTTTTTTCCGAATTAATCTTATCATAATATTTTTTTCAATTTACAAGTAACTTATTATAAAGAAATGTAAAAGTTTAATTTATAAATATTGAATAGTTAATTATTGAATGATAAACTAATAATATAAAATCAACAGGAGATTTATTCTATGTTTAATTTGGAAAAGACCAGAACATTTCAATATGGCAGTATTATAGGATACATAAATTTTTTAGCATTTGTATTCTTGTTTCTATGGGGTATTTCACAAAAATTCGTTATTAATTGGGGCAATTTTGGGGAATTTTTAATTGTCTTTCTTGTATTAGGCTTAATAAATTTTGTTTGTTTAATATTTTTTGGCATATTTTTAATTATAGATTATAAATGTTACAACCGCATTAAAAACATTAAAACGACTAAAAATAGTTTTTATCGCGTAATACAATATATCGGATTTTATTTATATGTATTAATGGTACTTCCGTCTTTTCTTTTAAGTATTTTTATACCGCCATATATTGGTTTAATTGAGAGTGTAATATTTTTAATTATATTTTTATGTTTTCCGAATAAAAAAAGAAAAATCAATCAGCTTGAAGAAGGGAATATCAATGACGAAATATAATGTTATATTTACGGGCGGTTCCGTAAGGGGCTTATGTTATGCGGGTGTATTAAAAGCCTTAGAAGAAGAGAATATTCAAATAAAGACCTATACGGGTTCATCTATCGGCTCATTAACGGTAGTATTTTATGCACTCGGTTACAGCGCGCAAGAGATAGAAGATGAAATAAATAAACTTAATCTGCCAAAACTCTTTACGGATTTTAATTTTAATATGTTCTCTAATCTTGCGATATCAAGGGGAGAAAAGTATTTAAACTGGCTCCGCGAGAAGATAGAGCGGAAGTTTTACGCTCAAAGTTATAAAAAAGGCAAAATGCCGCCCGTTTGCTTTAAAGATGCAGATAAAGATATTTATGTAACGGCATTAGAACTTGAAACGTCACAAATCAAAGTATTTTCAAAGTATACTACTCCCGATTTTGAAATTGCAAAAGCACTAAGAGCTTCATCTGCCATGCCGTTTTTATTGCCTCCTTTTAAATACGAGGGTAAAAATTTAATAGACGGCGATATAGCAAGAGGCTGCCCCATTTTAAAAGTTATACCGCAGCTTCAAAACGATAATATTTTAGAATTCAGGATAACGGGCGGAAGCAAAAATAAAATATCTAAAAACCCCGTAAATATGGTTAATTCCATTATAAATTCGACTGCATATATTATTGATAATCAAGCCTCAATAGATTATAAAACCGATAAAATCAACATTATTAAAATTGATGTTGAAGGTGTTTCATTTACTGATTTCTTTTTAACGAATAAAAAGAAAAAAGAAATATATAAAATAGGCTATGAAACAACAAAAGAATATTTAAAAGGAATTTTCAATGAAAAATTATAGAAATACATTACAAATCTTAGTTTTTGTTTGTATATTATTTCCATTCTGGATAGCCGATATTTGTTTTATCGTATATGCCACATTTATGGCATTAGGATTTGTTTCAATTGAATTACCGGATACACTTGCGAGGTTTCTTGCTTATTTTGCGGCTGCTTATATTCCCGGAAGTGTTATACTTATTTTGATTGGATTAATTTTTGATTTAATAATTGCAATCCATAATAAAAAGACTAGAAAAACAAGACAGATTGCAAATAAAAAATGTTCATGATATAAGAAAAGTACTGCGGAGAAAAAACTCTGCTAGTCTAAAGAATGGAAGTTTAGGACACTGAAAAAAAACATAAAATTAGCTCAAGGCGCGGGATTTTGCTACGGAGTTAAAAGAGCGGTCGAAACAACTAAGAAAATAAAAATTGAAAATGCATCTAAAAAGGTATGGGTATTAGGCGAACTTATACACAATTCTCACGTTATCAAAGAACTTGAAGAGTTAGGTATAATGACTGTGGACGAATTGCCTGATAATGAAACAGGTATTTGCATAGTACGCAGTCACGGTATGGCACCTCAAAAAATTAAAGAAATTGAAGATAAAGGCTTTGAAGTCGTTGACTTAACTTGCCTTGACGTTAAAAAAGTACAGCAAAAAGCTATACAATTGGCACAGGAAGATTTTCTTGTGTTGATTTTAGGCAAACCTGAACATCCTGAAGTAATTGCAATAAAAGCAAATGCACAAATATATTCTCCAAATGTGTATGTTATCCCTGATATAAAAGCGTTAAATATGATAACCGATAAAATAAAAGAGCATAAAAAAGCCGGAGTAGTAATTCAAACTACTCAAAAGCCTGAACTTCTGCAAGAGATTGTAACAGCTTTGCTTTCTATAGCCAGTGAACTTAAAGTATTTAATACTATATGCAAATCAACATCAATGCGCCAAAGAGAAGCAAAAGAACTCGCTAAAACCTCTGAATTAATGGTGGTTGTCGGCAGCAAAAAAAGTGCAAATACTACTCATCTGGCGGAAATATTATCTGCTATTACAAAAACAATCCACATAGAAACGGCGGAAGATTTAAAAGGATATCAGGAAATTATAAAAAATGTTGAAAATATAGGGGTTACGGCAGGCGCTTCAACTCCGGAAAATATTATAAAAGAAGTAATTACCGAATTGGAAAAAATTTAAGAAAGGACAATAAAAAATGACAAAAACAATGAATGAACAGGACGAATTTGTCAGAT
This sequence comes from Candidatus Gastranaerophilales bacterium, assembly GCA_947630355.1. Classification (GTDB taxonomy): domain Bacteria; phylum Cyanobacteriota; class Vampirovibrionia; order Gastranaerophilales; family Gastranaerophilaceae; genus Avigastranaerophilus. The sequence goes on from CANRHJ010000029.1 coordinate 5,317, forward strand.
TACTTGAAGAAAGCTATAACTACAAATTTTCAGTAGCTGACGTTGTAAAAGGTATTGTAATTAAACAGGAGAATGACGGTTTTCTGGTTGATATTGGTGCTAAAACAGAGGCATTCTTGCCGAACAGAGAAATAACCAATAATCAGGTTAATGACAGAGATTATTCCGAATATATTGCAATAAATGACGTAAAAGAATTCTATATTTTAAAAGAAGAAGGCGATGACGAAAATGACAGAATAGTTTTATCGTTGAAAAAGTTATCTTGTGCGAAAGCATGGCAAGAGCTTCAAAATGCAAAATATAACAATGAAACAATAAATGCCAAAGTCGTTTTAAATGTTAGAGGCGGCGTAATCGTAGAAATATCCGATTTGAGAGGATTTGTACCTGCAAGCCAATTAAGAACAGGTGCTCCTTTTGACGGATTAATCGGTCAGGATATCGAAGTAAAAGTTTTAGAAGCTGATGCTAAAAGAAATAAATTAATCTTATCTCAAAGACAAGCAGTAGCTGAACAAAGAGAACAAGTAGTTGATGAAATTATTTCTCAGCTTGAAGTTGGTTCCGTTGTTAAAGGTGAAGTTGTAAGAATTGCTGATTTCGGAGGTTTCATCGATATTAACGGCGTTGACGGCTTACTTCCAATCTCGGAAATTTCTTGGCAGAGAATTAAACATCCTTCCGATGTTATATCTTTAGGTCAGGAATTGGAAGTTAAAATTTTAAAGATTGATATGGATATGAAACGTATAAGCTTAAGCTTAAAAAGAATGGGCGAAAATCCTTGGGAATCTATTGAAAATGAGTTTAAAGAAGGCCAAATTATAAAAGGTACAGTCAATAAAGTAACATCCTTCGGTGCTTTCATCAATATATATCCCGGAGTGGAAGCATTATTGCCTGCAGCAGAAATGGAACCGGCTAATGCAAATCCGTTTAATATTTACAATGTCGGTGATGAAATTGAAGTATTAATTAAAAAATTCACACCTCAAGAACACAGAATTGCTTTAAGTGTTAAAGATATTCAAAAAGATTAGTTCTTATAAAGGCTCCTGAAATATGGAGCCTTTTTTTTGTTAAAATATTTTAATATTTATTCATTTTGTTATCAAATTTATCCGTTCATATGTTTTAATAAAAACGTCAAAAGTAAAGGAAAGTAAAACATGAAAATTCAAGCAATAAATAAAACAAATTCTGCAACTCGAGCAGGGAAAAAAATAGGAACTGCAGCAGGAATTGGTTTAAGCGGTGCATACTTGATTAAAAACCGTAAGGATATTTTTGAAAATGCTCTAAATAGCGCTTTAAACAATTTAAAAGAGCACAATATAGAATTTAGCAGAAATAAAGCACTTGGCATAACAATAGGTGTTTGCGCGGTAGGTTCACTAATAGTTACAGGCATAGGCAGACTTATCGGCGGATTAATAGGAAAAGCTGTTGATAAACATAACGAGAAAAAAGCCCTTAAAAATTTAGAGGCATAATAATAATTTATATTAACAAAAAAGACTGCCAAAAAGGCGGTCTTTTTTATTTAAGTATTTTTTTAAGATATTGTCCCGTAAATGAATTTTTACATTTTGCCACTTGTTCCGGCGTACCTTCCGCCACAACTCTGCCGCCTTCATCACCGCCTTGCGGGCCTAAATCAATAATATGATCTGCGGTTTTAATGAGGTCAAGATTATGCTCAATTATAAGAATTGTATTCCCCGCATCCGCAAGTTTATTAATAATTTTAATAAGTTTATCCAAATCGTACCAATGAAGCCCTACAGTAGGTTCATCTAACAAATAAAGAGTTTTACCCGTTGCACGTTTATTAAGTTCTGCCGCTAATTTTATACGCTGAGCTTCACCGCCCGATAGCGTTGTAGAACTCTGACCAAGCTTCATATACCCTAATCCGACATCATTTAATGTCTGCAAACGGGATTTAATTTTAGGAATATTTTCAAAAAAGTCCAAAGCCTCTGCTATTGTCATATCAAGAACTTCAGAAATATTTTTGCCTCCGTACTTAACTTCAAGCGTTTCTCGGTTATACCTGAGTCCTTTACATACATTACATTTTATATAAACATCGGAAAGGAAATTCATTTCAATTCTGGTTAAACCGTCGCCCTTACAAGCTTCACATCTGCCTCCTTTTACATTAAAGCTGAAACGACCGGCGTTATATCCGCGCATCTTTGCTTCCGGAGTTTTCGCAAAAAGCTCGCGTATATGGGTAAAGACATCCGTATATGTTGCGGGGTTTGAACGCGGAGTCCTGCCTATGGGCGATTGGTCTATACAGATTACTTTATCTATGTTTTCAAAACCTTCTATTGAGTCAATTCCCTGCGGTTTAGGCTTGTTTTTATTAAGCTTATGTATGGAATATTGATAAATTAATTCATTCATGAGTGTTGATTTGCCGCTGCCCGAAACGCCGGTTAATGCTATTACTTTCCCCAGCGGTAATTTAACATCAATATGTTTAAGATTGTTCTTGTATGCATTTTTAACTTCTAAAAATAATCCGTTACCTTCGCGCCTTTGTTTTGGAACGGGAATTTCCCTTTCTCCGCTTAAATACTGGCCTGTAATAGATTTTTTACAATTGATTATATCTTCAAGAGTACCTTGCGCAATTATTTTCCCGCCTTTTACACCTGCATATACCCCTATATCTACTATATGATCCGCATTCCTTATTGTATCTTCATCATGTTCGACAACAATCAGCGTATTTCCTAAATTCCTTAATCTTATTAAAGTTTTTATTAACATATCGTTATTGTATTGATGCAAACCTATTGAAGGCTCGTCAAGGACGTACAAAACCCCAGACAGCCCGCTGCCTATCTGCGTTGCAAGTCTTATTCTCTGCGCTTCACCCCCTGATAGGGTACCCGACATTCTCGCTAAATCCAAATAACTCAATCCTACATCCAGCATAAATTTTAATCTTGCACGTATCTCTTCAAGTATTTGTTTCGCTATTGTCAGTTTGTAATCATCAAGTTCCAAATATAAATCCGAAAAGAATTTATATGCCTCTTTAATTGACATCTTACATACTTCATAAATATTCTTACCCATAATAGTTACAGCAAGAGAAAACGGTTTTAACCTTGCTCCGTTACACTCACTGCAAGGGATTTGAGACATATATTCCTGTATATATTCTCTTACTTCTTCGGAATTGGAATCCTCATATTTATGCATAAAATACGGAATTACGCCGGAGAAAGGCATTAATCTCGTTATATATCTTGTACCGCCAAATTCTTTAAACCGTAATTTAACAGGCTCTTTACCGCTTCCGTAAAGAATAATATTTTGATGTTCTTTGCTTAAATCTTCAAAAGGAGTCTCCATATCAATACAAAAATGAGCTGCTACCGAAGAAAGAATATCCTGATAATATTGGTTGCCTGTTTTTGCCCAAGGATATATCGCACCTTCTTTTAATGATTTGGTTTTATCGGGTATCAATAAATCAGGATCCATCTCAAAATGCGCACCAAGCCCGGAACAAGCAGGACAAGCTCCATACGGACTGTTAAAACTAAATATTCTCGGCGCTAACTCTTCAAAACTTAAATTGCATTTTGGACAGGCCAGTTTTTCACTGAATATCATTTCTTTTCCGTCAATAACATCTACAATCAATAATCCGTCTGACTTTTCCAATGCTATTTGTGCACTGTCCGTCAATCTTGATCTGGCACTTTCTTTTATTACTATTCTGTCTATTACAATTTCAATTGTATGTTTTTGTGTTTTATTTAATTCAATCTCATCTTCATCAAGATTATATATTTTGCCGTTTACACGGACTCTTACAAAGCCTTCCTGCTTTAATTCGTTGAAAAGTCCGATATATTCTCCTTTTTTCCCTCTCACAATCGGTGATAAAAGCTGAATTTTAGTGCCTTCTTTAAGCATGTATATCTTATCAATTATTTCATCAATAGATTGAGGCATAATTTCACTGCCGCATTCAGGACAATGAGGCGTACCTATTCGCGCATATAACAGCCTTAAATAATCATATATCTCCGTTACTGTACCAACAGTCGAACGCGGATTGTTACTTGTTGATTTCTGGTCAATAGAAATAGCCGGCGATAAGCCTTCTATACACTCGACATCGGGTTTATCCAACTGACCTAAAAACTGTCTCGCATAATTCGATAAACTCTCCACATACCTTCTTTGTCCTTCCGCAAATATAGTATCAAAAGCCAAAGAACTCTTGCCCGAACCTGAAACTCCCGTAAATACTATTAATTCATTTTTGGGCAGTTCTAAACTTACATTTTTCAAATTATGCTGGTTTGCTTTTCTGATTATTATTTTGTCATTCATACCTACATTATGGCACAAATTATTTTTTATTTTTATCTTTTTTTGAGGATAATTAAATTTTAAAACTGCGGCTTTATATACCACTTTTCGCAAAAATGATATAATATTTCAATAGCGAAAGGGGTAATAATGATTTTAAAACGCTTTACGGCTTTATTTTTGATATTTTGTTTTAATTTATTAAATTGTTCTTTGGCTTTTGATGATTCTAAATCCTTAAATCCGAACGGAGACTTATTTTTACAAAAAGATGAAGAAATTAATTATATTGTAAAAAAACTTAATCCGAATAATGTTAATTATACAGAAAAAACATATCATTTTATAATAAAGAAATATACGTTATTTAATAATACAAACAATAATTTTAAAGTAGTGCAAGAAAATGAATTATATAATCAGGATGATTATAATTTATTGCTGTCTCTTAAGAAAAATTCATTCAGAATGTCTGAAGATACATTCTTTTATAGCGTAATGTCAGTTTTTTTCCCGCCCTTGTTAATTGCCGCAGTTCCGTTTTTAATCGTCGATACGGTTAAAACACCTTTTAAAGCAGTAAAAAACAGAAAAGAAAAAAAACAACAAAGACAATATAAACAAACATTGATTGGTGCAATTATCCCTCCAAACAGTCAAAGAACTATTTTCACCCTTCAAAATCCCGAAAGACCTTTAATCCAATATGAATTATCCGTCCAAAATACCTCCTCAGGCGAAACTTTTGTATTAAAAGAACCACAAAAAGCTTTAAAATATTCCGAAAAGCAAGATTATGCCGATAAATCCATAGAACAGGACTATATCCCGGAACAAAAATATTTTAACGATATAAATACTAAAGAAATAATTATTTACACATTATCTTCTCAATTCCCTAAATCAAAATTCTCTTCTTACAGGCATTACGGGAATATCATACACTTAAATAAAGATACTGTCTTTATAGCAGGCGGCAAACAAAAATACTCCGATAAAAATTCATATAACCATTCTAATTTGGCGGACTTATATAATTTAACTTACGGATACAGATATGCAGAACCTCCGAAATTGCTGTCCGAAAGAATTAATCCTTGCTTGTTTCTTCTTCCCGATAAAAATGTTTTAATTTATGGGGGCACCGATGAGAAAACTACCGAAATTTTTGATATAAAAAAAATGACTATTTCTCAAGGTCCTAAACTTCAAACTGACTTGGATAAAACTAACAGCTTTTCTTTTCTTGATAAAGAAAATAATTTGATAATCGGAAAAATCAATAATAATTTTGTGGAAAAATATAATACACAAAGCAATACAACAGAAAAAATCGACAATGTTAAAACAGGAGCTTTCGTTTCAGGTGAAGATGAAAATTATATTTATTTTGCTGACTATAATCAATTGAGCAGATTAAATAAAAATAATCTTCAATATGAAATATACGCAAATAACATCCGTTTCCCAAAAACAAATATAATTGGAGCATTAAGACTAAATAACGGTATTGTACTTATAGCCGAAAAAAATGAAAATAATTTAATATCCGTTTATGAATTTAATCAGACAAATTCACAAAAGTATTATTGGGCAAAAAATATCGGAACAGTAATGCAATTTATACACTCCGCAGATTATGAAAAAGGGTTCATTCTGGCAGGTAAGTATAATGCAATACTTTATTCTTTAGATGATAAAAACAGATGCGCAAATTCAATAACATCAACCCAATTTTCCCTGCAAGACGGACAATTATCACCCGCTTATTCCGATGACAAATCAATTACCGCAATTGATTCAAACAGTTTGTATTTATTTCGAATTATTATTAAACAAAAAATGTAACCGAAAAAAAAGAGGTCTTAAAACCTCTTTAAAAATGGTGGGCGTTAAGAGACTTGAACTCCTGACATCCTCCTTGTAAGGGAGGCGCTCTACCAACTGAGCTAAACGCCCTTGCGTTCTTTTACTTAGATTGTTTAACTCCTCTGCCCTTTCATTTTACCCCCCCCCGCGCCTCCCGCGCCTCCCGCAGTCGGCGGTAATTTGAAATTTTGAGAGGCTCTCTGCCTCTCTGGGCAACTGAGCTAAACGCCCTCAGCATTATCTATATTACTTGCTGAATTTTTTTAGTCAATAGTTAAAAATAAAAAAGCGGAAAGAATTTTCTTTCCGCTTTTTTAAATATTAAAATAATCTTTTTAATAAGCCTTGAAAACCTTGACCGTGACGGGCTTCATCTTTTGCCATTTCATGAACGGTATCATGGATTGCATCATAGCCTAATTCTTTTGCACGTTTTGCAATTTCCATTTTAGCGGCACAAGCGCCTGCTTCTGCCTCTGCTCTCATTTCAAGGTTTTTCTTTGTTGATGTTGTTACTACTTCGCCTAACAATTCAGCGAATTTTGCGGCATGTTCTGCTTCTTCAAAAGCATATCTTTTATAAGCTTCAGCTACTTCGGGATATCCTTCTCTTTCAGCTTGACGGCTCATGGCAAGATACATTCCGACTTCCGTACATTCTCCCATAAAATGATCTTTTAAACCTTGAACCACTTGGGCATCTGCTCCTTTTGCAATTCCTATAACATGTTCCGTTACCCAGCTTAAACCGCCTTCTTCTACTTTGTTAAATTTATCGGAACTTACACCGCACATAGGGCATTTATCGGGTGCTTTGTCGCCTTCTACCGTATAACCGCATACACTGCATACAAATTTTGTCATTTTTTTCCTCTTTCTTATTAACTCCAACATTGTCTATTATACTATAAGTTTTTATTTTATTATCATTATTCTTTCTATGGAATTAAAATCTTTTTTTACTGTTATTTCTTTATAACCAAACTTTTTAGCCAGATCTGCAACTTTTCCGCTTTGATTAATACCAAGCTCAAATACTATATAACCGTTACTTTTTAAGTATTCTCGTGATTTTTCCAATATATGTTCGTAAAAATCAGTTCCGTATTCATCTTCGGTATATAAAGCCAATTCCGGTTCATAATCCCTAACTTCCGGCTGTAGTGACTTTTTATCCTTTTTAGGGATATACGGCGGATTTGAAACTATTATATCAAACTCTCCTTTTATGGAATTGAATAAATCAGATACGTAAAAGTTTATTCGTTCATAAACATTATGAAACAATGCATTTTTTTTAGCGGTTTCAATTGCATCAGCACTAATATCAGCAGCATCCATAGTTATTTTTTTATTTTCCAGAACCAAAGTTATAGGTATACATCCGCTGCCTGTACCTATATCTATCACCTTCGGATTTTCCTTATTTTCTGCCAGATTTAATACTTCATTCACCAGCAGCTCTGTTTCCGGTCGCGGTATTAGCGTTTTATCAGTAACAAAAAATTTTCTTCCGCAGAAATACGCCAGGCCTGTTAACTGTTGTATTGGCTTTTTGGTCTTTATTCGTTCATCTATAACCTTTTCCAACTTGGAATATTGCCAATTCTCCAATGTTTTGCCAAGTATAAAATCTTTATATGTATAGTTATACAATACATCCAAAGCGAAATCCACTTCCGCTTTTGCCTCATCAAAACTATACCCGTTGTTCAAATACTTATCTATAAAGTTTTTTCTGTACATTTATTTAAATAAATCTTTTATCTTAAATTTATTTTTTTTGTTATTTACGTTCTCTACTAACATTTCCTGTAATATAGGATTAGTTTGATATAAACCTTTTTTTTGCACAACATTATCAGTCTTTTTACCGGACTTTTTTGTTTCTGTTTGGAGTTTTATTATTTTTTCTTCATCCATACATATATATAAAATCAGATTTTAAATAAATTTGCCAATTTTTTATAAAAAATTTACTGTAATTCTGAACCGCAATACGGACATTTCTTTGCTTTCTTGTTAATTGTTGAACAGCAATACGGACATTCTTTTGTGGTATCTTCAACAACTTCACAATCTTCTTCCTTTTTTTGGGCTTTCAGTTTATTAATGAATTTTACCAGAAGGAATACGGCAAAAGCTACTATCAAGAAACTTATTAAAGTATTTAGAAACAAACCGTAGTTAATAGTAACAATTCCGGCATTTTGTGCTTCTGCCAGCGTTGCATAGTGTTCTTGTGTGTTTGTTACGGGTATATATAAATTTGTAAAATCAACATTTCCCAATACAAACCCGATAGGCGGCATTATAATATCTTTTACAAGAGAGTTCACAATGGGAGAGAATGCTCCTCCTATTATTATACCCACTGCCATATCAATTACGTTACCTTTCACGGCAAAGTCTTTAAATTCTTTAAGTACTTCTTTTATCATAACCGTCTCTCCTTTTTATTTTTCACGTATCTTATCTGCAGCATCCATTAAACTTAAATTATTCAAGTTTATATATTCCGTTATATTTGATAATACTCCTTCTATCGTATCCCACTGGGGTACTTTCATTTTTATTCTTTGTATATCATCACCTGTTATATAGATAATAACGCTGTCACCTCTATTTGCGGCTTTTGCCATTAAACCTGATGTTGAAGCATTTACGTATTTGCTTGTTACATCCTTCCTCATTATAGTCTTGTTTTGAACATAACCATCCATAGCTTTATTCAAAAATTTCATTTTACTTGGCTTGCCGCTTACTGCGGTTATCTTTCCGAATGTAATTCCAGTAACTCTCACAATTTTCACCTTTGCTCTTATTTGTGTATATTTATAATTTTACATTAAGATAAAAGAAGTTGCTTCGTTTGTTAAGTATTATGTCCTTTTTATTACCCGATTGGGTGATAGTATATATACTTTTATTGTTATATTCTTACTCCAGTGGCGGAGATTTAGTTCTTTCATGAAAAGAAAAATTTTTTTATTATCAATTTTTACTTCTGTATTTTGTTACTTACTATTTGTCAAAAGTAACCATTATCTCTTTTTGTTCCTTTCCGTAACTTATTTCTTATTTATTATTAACATATTTAAAGAAATTCATAAAATTAATTCACATAAGAATGCTAATAATAATGTAATAGCAACAATAACGCACGATTTAAAAAATCCTGCTATTGCGAATATCAGAGCAATAGAATTGATTTTAAACGGTAAGTTCGGTAATATCTCCGATAATCAACGTTCATTTCTTAATGATTTGCTAAATTCATGTCAAAATATGCTTGATATGCTCTTAAATCTGCTTTGGCTTTATAAATTTGATAACAAAATTATCGCTGTTAACTACTCTTACTTTAGTATTCAAGACTTAATACAAGAAATTTTTAACGAAAATAAATTGATTTTATCTTCTAAAAATCACTATTTTAAAAAGATTTATAAAGCACCTTACGTCAATGTATATGCCGACAAATTGCATATTAAAAGAATTATTTCAAATCTTATAATGAATGCATTCACTCACAGCAAAGAAAATTCTACTATTAATATTGAAATCTACCTTGAAAACTCCAATCTTATTTTCTTAGTGAAAAATGAAGGACCTTATATTTCAGATAAACAATTTAAATCAATGTTTAGTAAGAATGAAATTTTTTCTTCGGGGTCAAATGTACTTTCTACAGGACTAGGTCTTTATTTATCAAATTCTTTATTGAAATTAAACGGCGGTAAATTTATTTATAACTCAAGTCCCGACGGTATTAATACTTTTGGGTTTTCTATTAATACTAATAACGGAATATATAATAATAGTGATGATAATTCTAACTTTTTTGCAAAAAAGATTTTAAAATAAGAAACTGTCGATGGCGGGACTTTGCTTAGACCGTAGGCGAGTATGTGGAATACGAGCCGTACGGGAAAAGTATGCGTAGCTGAACCCTATTGTTTGCGATGTCTTGAGCAAACAATACGGTG
>CANRHJ010000030.1 GCA_947630355.1 Candidatus Gastranaerophilales bacterium
ATTTCTGTCGGTGCTTTATGTGCATTAACATCCGTATTGCTCGTATATCAATTGGGTACAACAAGAATATTTTACGCTATTGCCAGAGATGATTTTCTGCCACACAGTATTATGAAAGTCCATAAGAAATTTCAAACACCTCACGTTATAACTTGGATTTCAGGCTTAATCGTTATAATCGGTTCTTTGTTCATGGATTTAAATATATCGGCAGAATTATGCAATTACGGTACTTTTGCATCGTTTGTAATAATATGTATAGAAGTATTAATATTAAGAAAAACGGAGCCGACAAGACACAGACCGTTTAAAGTGCCGTTTTGTCCTTTGTTCCCGATATTGGGTATAATAATGTGCAGCTGCTTTATGATATATAAAAGTTTACAAGGAGGATATTCTTCTTTATACTTTATGTTATGGATTATAATCGGACTTATGATATATATTATATACGGGTACAAAAATAAAAGAGAAAAGGAAGAAAAATGAAAAAAGGCATACTGTTATTACTAATGTTGATTATCACATCAATGTCTGTACAAGCAGCAGATTCAACAACGCAAGGTCCTATAAACACTCCTGAAGCAGGTATATCAGGATTAAGGCCCGCATATAACGATACATATTATACCCACTACCAAACAATAACGGGATATAAATCAAACGGCAGATGGGGCTTCTACAGTAAAGACGGAAGAATTAATATTCCGCCGATGTATACGGATATTCAAGGCCTGGATTCCAAATACATTAAAGTTGCTGTTAACGGACTTTGGGGATTAATTGATACAAACGGAAATCAATTAATTGTTCCTAAATACGAAGATGTTGAGATAATGGCTCATGAACTTTTTAAAGTAAAACTATACGGTAATTACGGAGTTGTTAATAAAAACGGAAAAGAAATTGTAAAACCCGAATATGAAGATGTTGATGAATTAAGCACAAACTATTTTTCAATCGAAAAAAATGACAGAAAAGGTTTAATAGATGCTTCCGGAAAGATTATTATAGCTCCTTCTTACGATGAAATTGATAAACTTGGTAATGATTACTTTAAAGCAGAAAAAAACGAAAAATGGGGTGTTGTTGACTTAAACGGGAAATTGGTTATAGCACCTCAATATGACAAAATTGAGACAACAAGAGGCAATTATTTTAAAGTAAAACACAACGGCAAGTGGGGAGCTGTTACAACAAGCGGAAAGGTTGTTGTTGAAATAAAATATGGTCCGTTACAAGCCAATAAAATGATTAAACAACTATATTAATCGTGACCGCCGGCAAAGTGCGGCATCGGATTAGATTATAAAAAATAACTTTCTAATCGGAAAGTTATTTTTTTGTATGTTTGAAATAAAATATAGTAAATAAGGATATAAAGATGAAACACAGTAAATATTCAGCGGTAGTGGTAGGAAGCGGTATAGCGGGTTTGTACGCGGCAATAAAGCTTCAAAGAGAAGTAAATTTACCTCAAGGTCTTTTAATAGTCACAAAATCAAAGCTGATTGAGTCAAATTCAAAATATGCGCAGGGCGGAATGGTATGTGTCATGCCTGAAAACAAGCTTGATTCCACAACACTTCATATAGAAGATACGATAAAAGCCGGAGCGGGATTAACGGACAGAAAAGCAGCTGAGTACATATCACAAAAAAGCGCACAAGTTGTAAAAGAACTGCAAAATTTCGGTGTTGATTTTGACAGGGATGAAAACAATAAATTAAAGTTTACGAAAGAAGCGGCACACAGCGTAAACAGAATATTACACGCAGGCGGTGATGCTACGGGATTTTGCATTGAGAATGCATTAGTAAAATACATATTGACTCAAAAAGAAGTAAAAATATATGAACAGACATTGGCTGTAGAGTTATTAAAAGATAAAAATAATATAAACAGAGGTATAATAACATATAATTACGATGAAAACGAGTATGAAATAATAGAAACACCTGCAGTAATAATAGCAACCGGCGGAATAGGACAGATATACAGATATACTACGAACCCGGATATAACAACAGGTGACGGGATTGCTTTGGCATACAGGGCAGGAGCAAAAGTCAGGGATATGGAATTTGTACAATTTCACCCGACCGCATTTTCCTTAGGCGAAAACGGAACTATGTTTTTAATATCAGAGGCGGTAAGAGGCGAAGGTGCAAAACTTACGGACAAATTCGGTCATACTTTTATGGAAAAGTACGATGAAAGACTTGAACTCGCGCCAAGAGATATAGTCACAAGAGCTATTTATAATGAATTAAAATTATAAGAATGTGTATTTAGATGCAACGGGAATTAAAGAATTAAAATTTGAAAAAAGATTTCCGACTATATACGGAGCGTGCCGTGAGTATAATATAAATCCATCTGAAGATTATATTCCCGTATCACCGTCAGCACATTATTTTATGGGCGGGATAAAAACGCAAATCAACGGAACGACATCAATAAAAGGCTTATATGCAATAGGCGAAGCAGGCTGCACCGGCCTGCACGGAGCAAACAGACTCGCCTCTAATTCCATTTTGGAATGTGCCGTTACCGCTTACGAACTCGTTAATTATCTTAAAAATCAAAATTTAACAAATAATTTTAGTTTCGATGAAAATATCTCGGAGATTATCGGCTTTTATGAAAACGAAATTCAATTATCAGATAAACCCAACACCGAAGCTTTGATATTTGAGCTAAAACAATTAATGTGGAATAATGTCGGAATTATCAGAAACGAATCTAAATTAACGGAAGCAAAAAATAAAATTAATATATTAAAAGAAAAATTTGCATATCAATATAAATGTCCTGACAGAAGCTGTTACGAATTAAGGAATATGCTTACAATAGCGGAACTTATAACGGATTTTGCAATAAACAGGAAGGAATCAAGAGGAGCTCACTACCGAGAAGATTATCCTAATCGGGATATAACTGCTCGCTCTTACGAAAAAACCATTAACACTGAAATGAAAGGGTAAAAATGAATCAATTATATGATTTTATAACGGAAGAACACATTAAAAACGCACTGAAAGAAGATATTGGTTTCGCAGATATAACAACACAATTTCTTGCAAATGAAAACGATAAAATTACGGCATTTTTAAACACAAGAGAAGAGGGAATACTTTGCGGTATAGATATTGCGGAAAAAGTATTTAAACTGCTTTCCGATAATGTAAAGACGGAAAAATATTTTAAAGACGGTGATAAAATAAAAAAAGGCGATACCATAGCGAAAATAGAAGGTGATGCAAGAGCTATTCTGACAGGTGAAAGAACCGCTTTAAACTACATTCAAAGGCTGAGCGGAATTGCAACGGAAACAAATAAATACCAAAAGGCTATCGGAAATAATAAAGCGAGAATAACCGACACGAGGAAAACGACTCCGGGTTTCAGAATGTTTGAAAAATATGCTGTATCAACCGGAGGCGCAAGACTCCACCGTTTTAACCTTTCAGACTGCGTTATGATTAAAGATAACCATATTAAATTAGCAGGCTCCATTACTGCTGCTGTGAACAAAATAAGAGAAAATCTTTCGCATACTCACAAAATAGAAGTGGAATGCGACACAACAGAACAGGTCAAAGAAGCTCTTCAATGCGGCTGTGAAATAATTATGCTTGATAATATGAATATTGAAGATATGAAAAAAAGTGTAGAATTAATTAATAATAGAGCAATTATCGAAGCAAGCGGAAATGTAACATTAAACAGTGTTGAACAAATAGCACAAACGGGGGTTGATGTTATTTCTTCAAGTGCGATAGTGGCAAAAGCAAAAACTTTGGATATCGCTCTTGATATGTAAACCATTTGCACTATTAACATTTTTATAGGAAAATATGATTTATAAAGGGGTTTAAATTTGAATACGGTTGTTTTTATAAAACAGGTTCCTGATACGGATGACGTCAAATGGACTAAAGAAAATAATATAGACAGAACTCAAATGGAAAGTATAATAAATCCTCAGGATAAACTGGCTATAGAAACTGCTTTGAAAATAAAAGAAGAAAACGGATGCAATATTACGGCTGTTACGATGGGACCATCTAAAGCGGAAGAAATACTTCATGAAGCAATAGCTATGGGATGTGATGATGCCGTATTGCTTTGCGATTCAAAATTTGCCGGTTCAGACACTAATGCAACATCTAAAGTGCTTGCAGCTGCCGTCAGCGAAAAATTTAAAGATACCGATTTAATTTTATGCGGACAAACGGCAATTGACGGAGAAACAGGACAAACAGGCATTTCTCTGGCTGCTCGTCTTGATATCCCATATTTGACAAATGTCTGCCAAATTACAAGCATTTCAGAAACAGATATAAATGTAATTACGGAAACTGAACATGAAAAAAATACTTATTGCATAAAATTTCCTGCTGTTTTATGCATAAATAATTGTCCTAATGAGCCGATAATACCTAAAATTCAGGGTTATATGAAAGCAAAAGATTACGTATATAAAACCTACAATATGTATGATTTGAACATAAAAGACAACGAAACAGGAGTTAAGGGTTCACCAACTTATGTAAACAGAGTATTTAAAAATGATGATAAAAGAATATGTAAGTTTATTGATACAAAAGATGAACACTTTTCGCAAAAAATTAAAGAAGAAATAATTCACACATCGGAGAAATAATGGAACCAAACGGAATATTAATATACGGAGAACTCAATAAAGAAAACGGCATATCTCAAATTGTATTTGAATTGCTGACAAAATCCGCCGAACTGAAAGAAAAAATTTGGAATCAGCAAATAATGGTTTGCATTATAGGTCCCAGAATGAATTATGATAATATAATAAAATCTTTAAGCGAATATGGCGCTGATAAGGTAATAATTGTTAATGATAACAGATTAAGCGAATTTGATGAAAATTATCATGCGAAAATATTTACTCAAATAGCTCAAAAATATTCTCCGAGAATTGTATTGATAGGTGCAACCGTTCAAGGCAAACAAATTGCGCCGTACACATCCGTAAAACTAAACACGGGACTCACTGCGGATTGTACCGATTTAAACATAGGTGATAACTACTTACTGTTATCAACAAGACCGACTTTCGGCGGCAAACTTACCGCTGATATTTATTGCAAAACTTTCCCGCAAATGGCTACGGTTCATCAAAATACTTTTAAAGCAATAAAAAAAGAAAACCAAATTGATGTAATTTACGATTGGATTGATATAGATAAAATAGAAAATAAAATCACAAAAATAAATTCGATAAAAAAAATAATATCATCAAAAGATATAAATACCGCACAAATCATCGTATCAGGCGGAATGGGCGCTTGCAAAGATAACGGATTTACTCTCATATATGAGCTGGCGCAAAGATTAAATGCTGCGGTGGCAGGTTCAAGAAGCGCCTTTGAAAAAGGATATATAACAAAATCTCAGCAAATAGGACAGACCGGTAAAACCGTAGCACCTGATTTATATATAGCCGTCGGCATTTCCGGAGCGGCACAACACCTTGCAGGTATAAAAAACAGCGGGAAAATTATAGCAATTAACGAAGATAAAAATGCACCTATATTCAACCACGCAGATGTAGGTATTGTGGGTAATTTATTTGATATATTGCCCGATTTGATTAATGAACTGGATAGATAAGAGGGAAATATGAGCAGCGAACAAAACGCAAAAGATGTAACTTTAAAAAGATTTTCAACAATTCAATTATTAAATTTTTGTTTGGGATTTTTCGGCTTACAATTCGCTTGGCAAATGCGAATTATATTATCGGGTCCCGTAACGGAAAATCTCGGAGCTTCACCGCTGATTTTCGGTCTGATATGGCTGGCCGGCCCCGTTACCGGCATGCTTGTTCAACCTGTTATTGGTGAACTTAGTGACAAAACACATACTATTTTTGGAAAGAGAAGACCTTATTTATTTGCAGGCGCAATTTTCGCCAGCTTAGCTTTATGGGCATTCCCAAATTCCGCACTTATTTCACAAAAAATTGCAGCTATGCTCAATATCCCCGAACACGTATTCGGAGGATTAATTATTGCCGCAATCATGATATGGGTTATTGATGCCTGCGTTAACGCCGCTCAAGGACCATACAGAGCATTAGTCCCGGATTTGGTTCCTCAAGAACAACATTCTTTGGCTAACGCATACCTTAGCTTCGCTATCGGGCTCGGTTCCGTTGTTGCGGCAGGAACTGCTCCGTTTTTAAAATATGTTTTCCATTACCAAATGTCTATTACTTCACAGTTCATTATGGCAGCTTTAGCTTTCTCCCTCGCCATGACTTGGACTTGCATTACAATTAAAGAACATAATTTCAAACAGTCAAATAATACAAAAACCGAAGATAAATCTAACAAACCTTCCTTCTTAAAGAAAATTTCCGAATTTTTTAAATTTTCTCCTGAAGTCGGTAAAATTTGTCTTATGCAATTATTCACCTGGATCGGAATTATGAGTTTGAATATTTTCTTTACTCAATATGCCATACACACTGTTTATGGAGTACCTGATTTAACGTCAGTCACGGAAGAAATAAAAAATTCATATTCGGATACCGTTAACAGAGCTACAAACTTTTCATCCGTTTGTTTTGCACTGCAAAATCTGATTTGTTTTATTGTTTCCATTCCAATCGGTTTATTGTCTACAAAGCTGGGAAATAAAAAAGTTCATTTAATTTCTTTATTAACCTTAACTTTCGCCTTTATAGGCATGGGACTATCTAAAAATCCCGCATTTATATTAATTTGTATGGCAGTAGCAGGAATAGGCTGGGCTAGTATTCTGGCATTACCTTTCGCCATGCTTTCAGAATTCATAAAAAAGGGCTCGGAAGGCTCCGTTATGGGTATTTTTAATATCTTCATCGCCGGACCTCAAGTCTTGGTTTGTACTTTGTTAGCTTGGTTTATTTATCAGTGTTCATATCAAATACCTTCAGGTATGAATTATCACTGGGAATATGCCTTCTTCATCGGCGCCGTTACCATTATTCTCGCAGCCATTATTACGAATTTGATTAAAGAAAGATAATTATGGATAAATCAGATATCTTTGACACCTTAAGAAAAACTTATTCATTATTATCAGAATATAATCCTTATAATTATATGTTTCCGCCGATAAGATATTTCCTTGAACTGACATACAGGTGTAACCTTAACTGCAGTTTCTGCTTTATCAACGAAGACAGACATAAAAATGAATTATCTGCCGAAGAATGGTTTGACATAATAAAGCAAGTTCCGTTTTATTCTTTTATATCTATTGTCGCAGGCGAAGTGCTTATCCGTCCCGACTTCTTTGATATATTGGAAAAAGCTTGCAAACAAACTATGGGGAAAGTAAGTATCATCACAAACGGTCTTTTATTAAATGAAGAAAAATTAAACCTTTTCATAAAAAATAATATGTTGTTATTATCGGTTTCCATTGACGGATATGAAACACACCACGATGAAATCAGAAATAAACCGGGTTTATGGAAAAATATTTCCGATAACTTGCTTTTATTAAAAGAAATAAAGAATAAGACGGGTAAAAAACGTCCGCTTCTTGATATAAAGAGTGTTATTCTTGAAAATAATCTTGACGATTTACCTAAAATATACAAAGAAGCCGATAAGTTCGGTGCCGAATTTTATTCTTTATCTTTTAAACGAAATAATTTTTTAAGACAAAACTCCAAATTAGCACCGGAATTTTCCGAAGAATTTTATAAAACACCCTATCCTCTGGAAATGTATTTTGATAAAGAGCATTTTACTGAAATATATAAAGAACTTGAAAGTCTTTCAAAAACGGTAAAAACCCAGCTCCGTTGGGCGCCTAAATTCAAAAATACGGGTGATTTGGAAAGGATTCTAAAGTATTTTCAATTGGCAGATTTAGATGTAAGACAAATATATAAGCCTTGTAATATACCTTTTTCCAGCATATTTATAACTCCCGAAGGTGACGTTTACCCTTGTCTTTCCGTCAATATGGGCAACGTAAAAGGTAAAAAAATACAGGATGTCTTAAATTCTGAAAAATACAAAAATTTCAGGAAGCACTTAAAATCTGATAAAGTCTATAGTGCATGCCAGCTTTGTTGTGATACTTACCCTAAAGAACATTTTTAATCAGCCTTATTCCGTATTTTATATAATTACGGAACAAATCAAACGTCAAATTCTTATTAAATATTTTTTTCAGGATATAAGATGGTCTTAGGTGATATTTTAAAATAATATCTTTTCTGAATTTGTTCAATTCTTCATTTGTAAGGAATTCGGTACACAATGCAGTGTTTTTAAACGAATCTCTTCCTTCCACAATTCCTTTATCATTTTTTTCGGAAGAAGTCCCCAAATAAACCATATTATACAATTCACTGCCTTTAAAAGGTACTGCTATTGATATTTCAATGAAATCGGTATCCAAATCAAAAATCAATTTTTTAGTTAAATCCAAGTGTTTTTTATTTTCCCAAGGAAAACCTATTAAATAAAATCCGAATATTTGAAGTTTGTTTTTCTTAATCAATTTTACGGCAGTTTTATTTTGTTCCAAAGTTGTGCCTTTTTTCATTAATTTTAACGATTCTTCACTGCCGGATTCCAAGCCTAATGCAATAACAGAACATCCTGCCATTTTCATTTTCTTTAACATTTCATCATCTATCGTATTAACTCTTGAATTAGCCACCCAATTTATTCTTCCCTTTAACGGAGATGACAATATGCAATCACAAAGTTCAATCACCCACTGTTTATTTATGGTGAATGTATCTGACTTAAAGAAGAAATCTTTTATTTGAAATCTGTTATAACATTCATTAATTTCTTCGTAAACTGATTTAACACTTCTAAACCTTACTTTTTTACCTGATATTAAAGGCGAAACACAATATATACAATTGGAAGGACATCCCCTTGAAGTTGCTATCGTAGCCATAGGTCTGTTTGTTTGAGGGTTTATGTATAATTCATTTCTCATTAAATCCCGAGCGGGAAAGGGTATTTTATCTATATTTTCATTGAATGCCGTTAACTTATTTACAATCCACTTACCGTTATTTTTGTAGCATATACCTTCTATCAATGACAAATTTTCTTTATTTTTATAATGCGCCTCCAATAATGGTTTTATTATAAATTCTGTTTCTCCGCCTATCAGATAATCTATATTTTCCAAATTTATTTCACTAAATAAATTTTCATCAGGGTTAAAGAATAATGCACTTTTTAATATAACAACAATATTTGGTTTCATATTTTTTATTTTTTCAACGAACTCAATATCGGAAAATATACTTCCGTTTGTAGTTGAAATAAATACAGCATCTGGATTTTCGTTTTTAAAGTCAGCTTCAAAATCGTTATAAGTCAGGTTTTCAGCCGGATAGTCACGCAAAAACACTTCATAACCGGAATTTCTTAATATACTAGCGGCATATCCCAAATCGTTACAAGCTCGCAGTGAATTTGATACGGATGCCTCAACATTTATCTGGCATCTGTCCTCTCCCCTTTGATATTGTTCCCCGGAAGGGTATATTAACATTACTTTATTCATTTGTATTTTTACATTGTTTCTATTATGCTTAAATTAATATACTATAATTATAAGAAATTATCAAAATGAATACAAAAATTTTAAGGTACACTCTGGGATTTATTCTTTTTTTTCTTATATTAGCAGCTTTTTATCTGTCGGAAGCCGTACTGTTTTTGGTATCAGTTATATTTATTATTCTCGGTCTGCATGAATACAGAAGTATATTCAAAGTTAAAGGAATATATATCCATCCTCTTCTTCCCGAATTGGTAGGAATAGCGAGTGCATATGTATTTACAAATTATAGCGATATCAAATTTCATTTCTATATTACACCGATATTATTATGCGGTATAATATTTTCTTTTATGCTGACAGTATTAAGGAATAAAAAGCCGTACATATTAACATCATTAACGACTATTTCGGCCTTCCTGACGGTATTTTGCGGATTGTATATCATAAAATTAACATATTATTTTGAAGAAAAACACAGCTGGTACTTAATAATAATCTACTTTTTAACCGTGCTGGCGGGTGACTTTTGTGCTTCTAAAATCGGACCTGTCGTAAAAAAGAAAATATATATTGCGCCCGAAATAAGTCCTAATAAGACATTGGCAGGTTCAATAGCAAACTTAACGGTTTCTTGCTGCACCTGTTCTTTACTTGTTTATTTCTTAAATTTTACTTTATTTCAAGCAATAAGTTTGGGTATTATTATTTCCATATTCTCTCAAATTGGTGATTTAACCGTCTCATCAATAAAACGTGACTTGGGTATAAAACACAGCGGGTCTTTATTCTTAAATTACGGCGGAATTCTTGACAGAATGGATGCTTTTATTTTTTCGGCACCAGCTGCCTATTATTTCCTGATATTTATAATTTATTACGATATATAAAAATCATAGAATAAAACGGGATATAAATACGGTTCTACGAAAATATACAAAGAATTAACGCAACCCGCGCAATTCGGTTATAAAAGATTTCAGCCTTTCCGTTGCTGTTTTTAGATTATCAATCGAATAAGCGTAAGAAATTCTTAAAAAACCTTCTCCTGAAGCTCCGAAAGCACTGCCCGGAATTAAAGCAACTTTTTTTTCCTTTAAAAATTTTTCGGCAAATTCTTCACTTGTCATATTAAATTCTTTAATGCAAGGGAATACATAAAACGCACCTAAAGGTTCAAAACAAGGCAAATTCATTTCTTTAAACGCATTAAGTAGGAACCGTCTGCGCTGATTATATGATTGGCGCATTTGTTTTATATCATCATCACCGTTTTTTAACGCTTCAATAGCTGCATATTGGCTTATTGTGGGAGCACACATTATTGCATATTGGTGAATTTTATTCATTTGTTTTATTATCTGATTTGGAGCACACGCATACCCCAATCTCCAACCTGTCATGGCATACGCCTTAGAAAACCCGTTTATTAATATTGTCCTTTCTTTCATTCCTTTTAATGAAATAATTGATGTATGTTCACCTTTATATGTCAGTTCCGAATATATTTCGTCTGATATAACATATATATCATTTTTTATTATCGTATCCGCAATTCTCTCCAAATCATCTTTTTCCATCACGGCTCCCGTCGGATTATTCGGATATGGAAGTATTAATATTTTGGTTTTTGGAGTAATAACAGATTGCAGCTGTTCAGAAGTTAATTTAAAATTATTTTCGGATTTTAAATTAATTATAACGGGCTTAGCATTTGCGAAAATTGTACAAGGTTCATAAGATACATAAGAAGGCTGCGGTATTATTACCTCATCTCCGTCATTGACCAATGCTCTTATACCTGCATCAATGGCTTCGGAACCGCCTACCGTCACGATTATTTCATCATCGGGATTATAATATAAGCCTTGTGTCCTCTTTATATAGTTTGAAATTTCCTCTCTTAATGCCTTTAACCCTGAATTTGAAGTATAAAAAGTTTTACCTTTTTCAAGAGCATAAACAGCCTCATCACGAATATGCCAAGGGGTATCAAAATCAGGTTCGCCGACACCTAAGGAAATTACATCCTCCATCTCGCTAACCAAATCAAAGAATTTCCTTATTCCCGACGGCTTTATATTTTTTACTCTTTCTGACAGTTCTTTGGTCAAGGCGAAATTATCTCCCTCTCATCTTCTCTCTTTTTTGATAATACAGTACCGTAATCTTTGTACTTCTTCAGAATAAAATGTGTGCCGGTACTTAAAACACTGTCGAGCGTTGACAATTTGTCCGATACAAAATTTGCTATTTCACGCAAAGATTTTTCTTCTAAAATAACAAGTAAATCAAATCCTCCTGAAATTAAATAAACAGAACGCACTTCAGGATAGTTATATATCCTTTCGGCTATTTTATCAAACCCCTGACCACGCTGTGGAGTTACTCTTACTTCTATTAATGCCGTTACTTTCTCTATTGAAGTTTTTTCCCAATCAATAAGAGTATGATAACCGCATATTACTCCTTCTTTTTCCAATGTTTCCATTTCATTCAGAATCGTTTCTTCCGTAGTTCCAAGCAT
The DNA here is from genome assembly GCA_947630355.1 of Candidatus Gastranaerophilales bacterium. Lineage (GTDB taxonomy): Bacteria > Cyanobacteriota > Vampirovibrionia > Gastranaerophilales > Gastranaerophilaceae > Avigastranaerophilus. Next base: position 12,107 of record CANRHJ010000030.1, read on the forward strand.
TACCGCTAAGTCTTTTAAACCTATTCTGCAATTATTTTCAATGATTGTTAATAATTCTTCCCGCATTTCTAATACCTTTTATCTTATGAAATTCCAAAAATATCTTTTTGCAGCCTTTCCGGCCGTAAGCTTATCAAAGCCTTGCTTTTGTGCTGTTATAATTTTTACATCTTCAGGCTGAATACATCTTTGATAATTTGTGCTTTTGTTGCCAAACAACATAACGTATTCAGCTTTATATCCGTCAGGAATACTTAAATATTCACTTAATTCAGGGAACAGCATCATACACGTCTGCATAAAACCGCACCAGCACGTACCTATCCCAAGACTTTGAGCATACAATTCAAAATAACTTAATGCTATATCCGCATCCTCTTTAGCACAAGATGCTTTTTGTGAATTTGAAACAACAACCATATGCGGAGCATTCCTAAATATAACATCTTCACCGTTTATAAATGAATGTATATATGGTGAAAACTTCTGAGCAACCGCTTTTATCGGTTTTTTTGTTAATGCATTTAATATTTTTGTATTTACATGATCTCTAAACTCATTCATTACTTCCGTATCTTCTATAAATGAGAACTGCAGAGAATGCCAATTACACCCTGTCGGCACATATTTCAACATATCTTTTAATTTACGAATAATTTCTTTATCAACATTCTCATTCTTAAAATTTCTGTCACTTCTTCGAGATTTTATTAAATTTAATATCATATCGGGATTTTGAACATATATTTTGTCTGATTCATCGGGATTTTTATTAAATACGGAAATTGCTCCGACCGGACATATTGCCATACAATGCTGGCATGCTATACAATTCTTTTCTTTCACCGCTGACGGAATTTTATTTTCATTAAACTCCAATACCTTCCCTATGCAATCTTTAATACATAATCCACAATGTATGCATTTTGCGCTGTCTGCCTTAAAATTTAAATTACTCATTTATTTACCTTCCGTTTATGATAATTTTAATAAATTTCTTAAATAATTACAATAAATACTTTATGTAGTATGATATAGAAAAAGGAGTAAATTATGTTTCACGTTATAACAGAAAGAGATTATTCGGAATTTTCACGCAAACAAATAGGTGAATATACAAACTTTGACAGAGCCTTAGAAGTAGCTCAAAAAGCCGTTGAAGGCAAAGAAGGGTTAAGATATATTATTGAGAAAACTGATGGGCACGTTGACAGCTACGGAAATCAAATTGTTACCGTTGTCGCTGAAAGTGAATAATTTAATAATGTTTCTATAGTTTTTGCAGAAACTTCCGCCATTTCAGATTCAAATTTTTCCAAAGATTTTGGCGCTTCTCCGTTTGCCAAGTCGGAAATAGCTCTGACTATTACAAACGGTATATTGTTCATATATGCACATTGAGCAATAGCACAACCTTCCATTTCTGCGGCTGATGCGTTAAATATACTTTTTAATTCAGCCTTCTTTTTATTATCCGATATAAAAGTATCACCCGTAGCTATCACACCTTTATGTATTTTTGAACCGAATCCGCTTTCTGTTACGGCCTTTTCATAGCTCTCAACAAGAGTTTCATCGGAATAATATACGGTCGGTTTATCTTTATTTATTCCGGTACACATATATCCTAAAGCATAACCTAATGCCGTTACGTTAAAATCATATTGGACCAAAGATGTGCCTATAACTATATCTCCTACTGATAAATCATCCGCAATTCCTCCGGCTACTCCGGTATTTATTATACAATCGGGATGATATGTATCTGCTATATACTGCGTTGTTACTGCGGAATTTACTTTTCCTACTCCGCTTTTTGATATTATTACGTTATAATTATTTACTGTTCCTGTATATACTGCAATTTTTCCGGCTTTTGTTTCTTTATAATTCTTTAAACAGGATTTCAGTAAGTTCACTTCACAATCCATAGCACCAATTATTGCAATAGTTTTTTTATTCAGCATAATTCATTTTCTCCACAGTCCAATTATTTAATACAATATTCATATCTTTTGCAATTTGTTTTGCACCGGACAAATCATGTTCTCTGTAATTTCCGCACTCTCGCGAACTTACTCCGGGTATATCACCTTCAAACTTACTGATAAATTCTAATGACTCTTTTATCAGATTTAAAGAGTCCTGATGTGTCATGTTGTCTCTGACCAATAAGTAAAAACCCGTTCTGCACCCCATTGGACCCACATATACTATACTATCTTCAAACTTACTGTTTCTTGCATACGTCGCAAATAAATGTTCGAATGTATGCATGGCACCGTTTGAAAGGTAATCCCCTCCGTTTGGCTTCTTCATCCTTATATCATACGTTATTACATCACCATCTATCCTTGAAATATACATTCCTTTTTCCAAAATATCGTGATTTACCGTAAAACTTGCTATTTTTTTCATATTTATCCTCTTTAAATTATTATAATATAAATAATAAATTTATTCAGAAAACAATATCCCCGATAAATATCTTTCACCTGTATCAGGAAGAAGCGCGACAACCATTTTATTCTTATTTTCATTACGTTTTAACAATTGTATTGCGCCATAAACCGCTGCGCCTGATGATATTCCTACCAGCACTCCCTCATTTTTTGCAAGCATTCTGCTTGTATTTATTGCATCATCATCACTCACCGTAATGATTTCATCATATATTTTTGTATTTAAGACCTGAGGAACAAAACCTGCACCTATACCTTGTATTTTATGTACTCCGCTCCTTCCTTCCGATAATACGGGTGAAGTCTTTGGCTCTATACCGATTACTTTTATCGCGGGATTTTGCATTTTTAAATATTCTCCCACTCAGGCGGGACAATAACGGGAGTGGGATTTTGCATTTTTAAATATTCTCCCACTCCCGTTATTGTCCCGCCTGTTCCTATTCCTGCAACAAAAATATCCACTTTACCTTCCGTATCATTCCATATTTCAGGACCGGTTGTCCTTTTATGACTCATCGGATTTGACTTGTTTTCAAACTGACCGGGGATATAACTGTCTTTAATTGTCTGCGCAAGCTCTTGCGCTTTCTCTATTGCACCTTTCATACCTTTTGAACCATCCGTCAGAACTATCTGTGCACCGTATGCTTTCAATAATTTTCTTCGTTCTATACTCATTGTTTCCGGCATTGTTAATATTATTTTATAACCCCTTGATGCCGCTATTGCTGCCAAACCTATTCCGGTATTCCCGCTTGTCGGTTCTATTATTGTACTGCCTGCTTTTAGCTCACCGCGTTTTTCCGCATCTTCTATCATTGATAATGCAACTCTGTCTTTTACACTGCCTGCAGGATT